>NZ_JBDGBK010000107.1:0-9777 GCF_040910045.1 Enterococcus sp. RTP21361st1_A6_RTP21361_211029
ATATCTGAAGCTACCGGAGTGAATGTAGCATTTGTTACGGGATTCCATAAGGAAGAGTTTCAGCCAAAATGGTTGACAACGCTCAATGATGATGAGATCTTTGAGTTGCTTTATTCCGAAATAACTCACGGAGTCACTTCACAAAACCTTTTGCCAGGAGCAATGAAAGTAGGTACGAGTAAAAATGAGGTTACATTGGCTGAACAACGAATACTAGCCATAGCCGGTCAAGTACAAAAAAAAACAGGGATTCCCATTATTACGCATTGTGATGGGGGGACGATGGGACTGGAGCAAATTAATTGTTTAACAAAAAACGGTGCGAAAGCAAGTAATATTTGTTTGAGTCATGTAGATTTAACTAAAGATTTTCACTATTTAGCTCAAATCTGTGAAACGGGAGCAAGTATTTGTATGGATCATATTGGCCGAGAGTTGGCGAATCATGATGCAGACCGCGTCCAACTAATTAAACGACTGGTTGATGCGGGTTATGAAAATCAGATTTGTCTTTCAGGTGATATGGGACGAAAAAAATATTTGCCAACTTATGGAGGAACGCCTGGGCTTACCTATATTTTAACAAGTTTGAAAGAAGAACTATTAAAAGTAATGAGTGAACCAACTTTTAATAAAATGATTGAGATGAATCCAATTAATATACTGAGTAAGTGAAGTCAATTGAATCATTCAGAAGAACTAATGAAATTAGTTGCTTTCGCAGGGTTAATTCTTCTCTCTGGGTTTGGAAAAGAGGGCTTAGCTTCGGATTCCCTAGTTAAACTAGGGGTTTTATCAGGTTATTGTACTGATTATAAGTACCTGAATTATTCATGAAATACTTTTTCCGTCGTTTTATAGGCAGTTGGGTCAATAAAAAGATCAGAAAAACGAACGAGAGACTCTCATAACGTGCCACTAAATAAAAATCGTACGTTATTTTAAAAAATGGGTTGATTCTAGGCAGTACTTTGTCGGTCTATTTTTAGAAAAAGAGGTTCTTTGTCAAACATACATGAATTCGCAAGCTCATTCACCCTGAAGGATGAAAGGCAGAAACTGTAGTATACTAATGGTGGAAAGGAAAAAAAGCTGCCAGCAATTTGGAAAAGAACGTTATGTCGATTGTCAAACTGGCTTGCTTTATTTCTCGAGAACCCTGAAATATAGCCAATGAGCATGTGTATAAAAAATTGATTTTATATGAAATAAAGCACTCCTTTCCTAAAATTATTGGAAAGGAGTGCGTTTTTTATGGAAATTATTTAGGTTCTTTGTCAATTGCTATTGTTTTGCTCAAATCGTATGTTAGGAAATGCTTCGGCATTTCCTTTTTTGCGTTATTAAATGATTTCACAGATGTTCTGTTGAATCAGGACACGCATCCGGAGATGACGAAAAGTCCGAAATCCAAAAGCAATTCTTTTGATTACTTTGATGAGGTTATTCTTTCCCTCCAATTTTCCGTTTGAATAGGGATATTTTAAGGAGTTTGTGATTGCTTCTGTGTGCTTTTTCAGATAACAAATTGCCTTTTTAAACCCATCATTCAAGGAATGTGGCAATGATTCAATGAGATTGAAAAATTCAGTAAAATCTTTTGCATCAAAAGCAGCTAATAACTCTTGATAGACTTCATAGCTTTGTCGTAGTTGGTTATCTATAGAGAGTAGGTAATCAAGCACCTCCGACTCCGTCATGTATTTCCCTTGGAAGAGGGGAAATTGCTTAAAAGGGTTCTGTTGCGAAGTTTGAAAATCAAACGCGCCCTCTCTGAACTCCAAATATCTTAGGCTGTTATTCCCATTAATACCTTGATTTCAGTAGACACCGAAAAGCCGAAGAGCGTTCCATTTCTTCGGTTCTTTTTATATATTCCTCGAATGGTCTCCATGCCCTTAATCGTGGAAGAGGCTGTACGGAGACTTTGATAAAATTTATTTCGTCGTTTAATAGGTCGATGGTCTTGTTCTATTAAATTGTTAAGATACTTCACAGTTCGGTGCTCTGTCTTAGTATATAAACCCACACTCTGTAACTTTCTAAAGGCGGAGCCAAGAGAAGGTGCTTTATCGGTCACAATTGCTTTCGGCTCACCAAACTGTTTATGGAGTCGTTTTAAGAAAGCATAGGCTGCTTGCGTATCCCGTTTCTTTCGTAACCAGATATCTAAGGTTAAGCCGTCCGCATCAATTGCACGATAAAGATAATGCCAACGTCCCTTAATTTTGATATAGGTTTCGTCCATTTTCCATGAATAGAAGGATTGTCTATTTTTCTTCTTCCAAAGATAATAGAGGACTTTGCTGTACTCTTGCACCCAACGATAAATCGTAGTATGACAAACATTTATTCCACGATCATATAACAATTCCTGAACTTCACGATAGCTTAGATTGTAACGCAGGTAGTAACCAACAGCGACAATAATGACGTCTTTTTTGAATTGTTTGCCTTTAAAATGATTCATTACTCTGTCCTCTCTGTCTTTTTTCTCAATTTTACACTAAAATAGATTTTTTGGAAAACTTTGCAACAGAACCGATGAAGCAATGCAAGAAGGGGAGCCGTTGATCGTTCAGCTGGATCTAAAATAAAGTCAAAACCAGCCGTAGAAAAATTTTTTTCGACCAGTACAAATAAAAACCGATTTTCTTTTTTTAGAAAGTCGGCTTTTAATAACGAAGCTAATTTAGTTGAAGTAGTTGCTCAATAATCGAAGAGCTGCCTGGTAAAAATAAAAGTAGACTACCTATGACTAACAAGATCCCTAAAACAAAACAGGCTATTACGAATTTGGTTGATCTAGATACTTCTTTATTTGAAACACTTATGATCAACAAAGTTATACCGACAGCTAACGTTAAAAAATACCAAAATCCCATTGTTATCGCCCACTTTCTTTGAATAGTTTTTACTTTCAAACTGTTTAATAAATTTTATCATAGACAAGAAGAACTAATCCTTATACAAGAAAAATATATGTAAAGTTTAAACTTTCTTATACTAAATAAACTAAGTATGTAGAAAATTGATCGTAAACCACCTTCAAGGAAACTGATAGAACAATTTAAAAATTGTTAGAGTTACTTTCAATTGTCTTGACAGTTTTATCTGTGAAGAATGCGGTCGACCGGTAAATCCTGAAAATGCAGGTAGTCAGCATCGCAACCACTGTCCCCACTGTTTAACGAGTCTTCATGCGGATACTCTTCCCGGAGACCGAGCTTCTTTGTGCGAGGGAAGATGGATCCTATCAGTATTTGGTCCAAGGAGGATGGCGAATGGGCAATCATTCACCGTTGCCGAAATTGTGGTACTCTAAAGACGAATCGAATTGCGGCTGACGACAATCAGGAAAAACTCATTCACTTGGCGACAAGAGCGATTCAGTACCCACCCTTTGCTATCGAGAACTGTTAACTGTTTTGGTTTATAACGAAAGGAGAGCCACTGATGTATCAAATCCACCACATTCAAATTACTGTCAACGATGTAAAAAAAGCGGAACCCTTTTATGATCAATTGTTCCATTTGTTAGGTTTTGATGTTCAAAAGAAATATTCAGGCTATCTCGAACATGCCGACATGGAAGTAGTAGAGTATTTGAGTGATACCTTTGATTTTGGAATCTGTTCGCCAAAGCAAGAATGGATCAATGAGACAATTGATTCTAGAAAGCCTGGTTCCCTCCAACACATTGCTTTTAAAGCAGAAAGCAGGGAAGCCGTAGACGCGATCTATCCAAAAATCAAAGCACTAGGAGTAAAGATTCTTCATGGGAAACCAATGGAATACAAAGAACGGATCGCGCCTAATTATTATGCACTATTCTTTGAGACGCCAGAAGGCCTCCGCTTTGAAATCTTTCATTATGCCTAAACCTGTGCTGACTTTTCAGGTCTTTTAAATGAAGGAGTTTTAACCAAAAAAGACAAATCCTTTTCTGATTCGAATCGAGTTGATTCGATGAATGGGAAAGGATTTGTCTTTTTTTTAGTATAAAGCAAAATCATTTAGCTGTTCTAGTTTTTGTTACGAAGAATGGTTATAGATTTTGATCGACTAATTTTGTCTTATTGTTCTCCATTACTTTAAAGAATGGATAGTATATGAAGATACTGATGACGATCAACAGTAGGCAAAAGAGAATGTTGCGCCAGTCCATACTTGAAAGATAAGCTTGTGCAAAAAACGGTGTGAAGGAAGGATCAACAATAAAGCCAATTCCGATCCATCCAAGACTCTGAGCAAAGTAGGTCAGCAATAACGAAATGATCGGAGTGACCAAAAATGGGATTGCTAGAATGGGATTAAAAACGATTGGTAAGCCAAAGATCACTGGTTCGTTGATGGAGCAGATTCCAGGAATCAAGGATAATTTTCCGATGGTGCGATATTCGGGAACTTTGCTTCGCATCATCAATAAAACCAATCCCAAAGTACCACCAGCTCCGCCAAGGACTGAAATCCGAAACATTTGTAAGTTCATTAAGTGTGTCATGGTTTCGCCATTTGCCATTTGCTCGGCATTCAAGCCAGTTTGAGCCATTCCCAGTGTAAAGACGATGGGAAAGATGATTGAAGAGCCGTTGATGCCAAACAGCCATAAGATATTGCCCAAGGTCACGATCAACAAGAAACCGCCGAGACTGCCAGCGATGTTCGTTGCAGGAGTCAGAACTTCCATCACTGCTTCAGGAAAGATTTTGTTTGTTGCTGCTAAGAAGATCAAATTGATCCCATAGAAGATGATGATATTTGTCAACAGCGGAACGAGCATATTGATGAAGGTTGCCACCATGGGTGGAACGGTATCTGGCAGTTTCAATTTGATCTGTTTCACTTCAAACAAACGATTGATTTCTACCACTAACAAGCCGATGATGATTGCGACGAAGAGTCCGTTTGTTCCTAGAAAATTGAGGCTGATCGCGCCTTCTTTTACTGGTGTACAAACCATTAGAAAAATGACGGATGCAACCATACCATTCATGGAAGGGTTGATTTTGTATTCATTTGCAAGAGAGAAGGCAATCCCAAAGACGCTGATGAAACCAATGATGCCCATCGTCAATTGATAAGGCGCGGTGATGAGATCATAATTTGCTACAGCGAAATCTTTCCAGCCAGCCATAAATGTCATAAAGATATTGGCTGTTTCAGGATGGTACTGATCCATGTTGATGGGTGGGTTGGCAAAGATTAGAAAAAAAGAACCGATAACAATAAAGGGTAGTCCAAACATCATACCGCTGGATATAGCTTTTAAGTGGCGCTGATTGCCGATTTTTGCTGCGATGGGGCTTAGGACGTCATTCAGCTTCATGATAAATGCAGAGTTTTCCATGTAACTTCCTCCTATACTTGCCAAGGATTGAATGAAAACGCGCTTGGCACAACGTGATCTGGATCATAGTTCTCGATGATTTTTTCGTATTGTTCTTTGTAGTCATTAGTGACTTTTGCTTGTGGGATTACTTTGCTGGCTTCATGTAAGAAGTGTTCGGAACCACGACCCATTTCCTGCCCGCGGACAGTATGTTTATCCAAGGCAATATCAGGAATTTCTGGAACATAGCCCATCGCGAAACTCTTGATCACAATATTCTTGAGTAAGTCTGATGAGCGGTCTTTTTCCGACTGACATAAGTAACGAATCGCATGGAAGAAATACATTGCCCGATCGGATTCGTTGTATTGGAATTCCTTGCGCATCGTGTTTAAGTTATTGATCATAATGGCAGCCATTGGATTTCCCATACCTACATCTTCAACACTGATCGCTAGTAATCTTCTCCAGAGTTTTTCTTCAAATTGCGGCGAGGTGATATACATTTCATAGGCAAATTCACATGCTTCTTTTTCTTTGCCTCGACGGATCGACTTTTGCAATGCCGAGATAACTTCATCTCCGCGTAAACCGTTGCGGGTCGTCATTTTTGCCCAGGGATCTTGAATAAATTTCGTTTCTGTCATGATATAATACTCCTAATTGATAAAATTTGAGGTGGATCTTATGGATGTTGAAATGCTTATAGATAAATACCAACTGAATGATTCAGAAGCAGAAGTCTTGCGTTTTATGAAAAAAAATCGGCAGTCATTAAAAACAATCGGGATTCGTGATGTGGCTAAAGCAACCTATGTCTCTACAGCAACAATCATCAATATGGCCAAGAAAATTGGCTATTCCGGTTATAGCGAGTTGGTTTTTGCACTAGGTAACAGCCAATCGGACATTGCGATGCCAAGCACTTTCTCCAATGAGGAAAAGGCGGCATTTATCGATTTACTCTCTGAGTATCGCGACAAGCGCATCATGATCCTTGGCTCCGGTTTCTCTCAGAATCTCGCCAATTATTTTTCGGAATCTCTTAATTTATATGGCTTTCGTGCAACTGCCAATAGCCATCTGGAATTTCTTAGACAGCAAGTGCAGCAAGACATTCTGCTCGTTATTATTTCTAATTCTGGGGATACAGTTCGGTTAGCTGAGCTAGCGAAAATGGCTAACGACCACCATATCGATGTGATTGCTTTTGTTGGTCAAAAAAATTCAAAAATCGGCAGCCTAGCCACACTGACCATTAGCACAGAAACATATACTCCCCAAAGAATCTCCGATTACCAACCGAATCTTTTCTTTGGCACAACACTGAACCAATTTGAGCTTTTGCTAAGTGCAGCACTGAAGGCTATTTTTGAATAGAAGAACGATGTGGCCACTGTTTCTTCAAAAACTAGTATAAAGAATCTTTTTTGAAATGTAAGTGTTTTCCCTTTGTTCTGAACATGTTTAGGAATTTGCAAACTTGTTTAGAAAAAAATTCTATTCCCTCCACTATCCCATCATTGTTTGATTTTCGGCTAAACTGAGTCCAGATCAGATGGGAGGGAATGTATGAGCAAACAAGCAGCGATACAGGTTCATGGATTGAGCAAAACATTTGGGGAGAAACGAGTGATTGATGATCTTAGTTTCACAGTCGAAAAGGGCACCATCTTTGGTTTGTTAGGACATAACGGGGCAGGGAAATCCACGACGATCGATTGTATTTTGGGCACACAAAAATGTGATTCAGCAAGGATCTCGCTTTTGGGAAGAGATCCTAAGGCTGAACGGAAACGACTGTTTCAGTATGTGGGGGTCCAATTCCAAGAATCTGCCTTTCAAAATCAATTGAAGGTAAGAGAGATTTGCGAGATCACCCATTCGTTGTATGAAAACCCGCTAAACTGGAAGCAGGCGCTCCATGAATTTGGCCTTGCCTCTAAATTGAATTCATTTCTCGGAACATTATCGGGGGGCGAGAAACAGAAGCTATGTATCCTTTTGGCTATCATGGGGAATCCGCAAATCATTTTTTTGGATGAATTGACAACCGGACTGGACCCCCAGGCCCGGCGCGAGGTTTGGCGATACTTGCTCGCTTTGAAAGACAAGGGGGTCACTATCTTTCTGACCTCTCATTACATGGATGAAGTGGAAACGCTGTGTGATCGGATTCTAGTGTTAAACAAAGGCAAAGAAGTTGCCAGCGGGACGGTAGCTGATATTCTATTAAAAGTGAATAAGAAGAATCTCGAAGAGGCTTTCTTGACGCTTGTTGGGGAGGAAGTGTAGGAATGAAAACATTTTGGTTGTTGTATCAATCAGAAGCAAAACTTTCCATGAGAGAGATGTCTTCAGTGATCTTTGGGATTTTTGTTCCAGTCGGGATCATTTGTCTGATGGCATTTATGGATCCGGACAATCACTCCTTGAATACGAATTTTGTCGCTGTCTCAACCGTCGGGATTTGTTCAGCTGGTGTGATGGGGCTCCCGCTAGCATTGTCTTCTTATCGGGAACGCAAGATCTTAAAGCGATACCAAGTAACACCGATCAGTCCGGCACAATTGCTTTTCGCCCATCTGTTGTTTTGTTTTACGATCAGTATTGTTTCCATGCTGTTGATATTAGGCGTTTTGATCACGTTTTTCCAATTTTCCTATGTCGGTCATTGGGGGCAATTTATTTCTGCCTATTTGTTGGTGGTGGTTTCGATCCATGCCATCGGGTTGATCGTCGCCAGCTTGTCTCCTAGCGAAAAAGGCACTGGTGCGATCAATTCAGCGATTTTCTTTCCGATGTTTTTTCTTTCAGGAGCAACCGTTCCATATGAGATCTTGCCAACCGGCTTACAGAAGGTTGCCGATGTCATGCCACTGACTCAAGGAATCAAATTGCTGAAGGCAGTCACATTCCATGAAGAAACAGGAATCTTTTTCACGATAACCCTTTTAGTGGTCATTACATTGATCGGTCTATTTGTTGCGATCAGATATTTCCGTTGGGAGTAAAAGCAGTTCAAATAAGTGGACCAAGCAGAAAAAGGATGCAGACTTTGATCGCTGCATCCTTTTTCTTTGCGATACCAAACCCTACACTATACCACCAATGTATAGTTTCTTGCTAAACTCCTGAAAGAAAGGTGGTTTAAGAGATGACGATAACCAATGAAAACAGCTACTTAGCAAATGTGACTAAAAAGATCACCGCGCAAATCCAAGAACTTGAAACAACGGTGGATACCAATGAACAAGCCTACAAAGAAATCAAGAAATATACGGTGGATTATAAAAACGAATTAGACAAATACGAAGTCTATAACCATCAGCAGAACTTATCGTTTATCGATAAGCGGAATACCATTGAGACCAATCGCATCGCAAAATTGTCGTATCTGCAAGAAACACCATATTTTTCTCGGATCGACTTTCAATTTGACGGGGAAGAGGAAGCCGAGAAATTTTATATTGGCAGATATGGGTTTGTTGACAACTACGGGCAGCAACTGGTCTATGATTGGCGCGCGCCGATCTCTTCATTGTATTATGATTTTCCTTTAGGGAGCGCTTATTATGAGTCGATGGGAAAGAAGTTTACCGGCAGCTTGCAATTGAAGCGACAATTTGACATCAAGAATGGCACAATCCGTTTCTTGGTAGACAGCAACGACGCCTTGAACGACGACTTTTTGATCAATGAACTGAGTAAGCACACGACCAAAGAGATGAAAACCATCATTCGCACGATCCAAAAGGAGCAAAATGAAGCGATCAGAGATTCCAAAACAAGAAATCTACTGATTCAAGGGGGTGCCGGTTCTGGAAAAACTTCCATCGCATTGCATCGGATCGCCTACCTGCTTTATCAAAAAAGAGCAGAACTCGCCGCATCGGAGGTATTGATTTTATCTCCCAATGAGGTCTTCTCTGATTACATTTCCACTGTGTTGCCTGAATTAGGCGAGGATGATCTCTTTCAATCAGATATCACACAGTTGATGCAGCCATTGATGGGTGAATCACTGGTGATTGGTGATCGCCAAGGGGAAATCGCAGCAATCCTCAGCAAGCCTCAATCGAAAAAAGCCCAGTCCTATCTCCATAAACGGTCTGCGTCCTTCTTTTGGGCCATGACTGAGTACCTCGAAACGATCCCAAAGAAGCTGTTTCGTGAAGACATAGTGATCGAGCCGGACATCCGTCTTACAAAACAGCAAATCCAAGCAGCGTTTGCCAACCTTCCAATCGCTGCTCTTTGGCAGCAAATAAAAGAATTGGCACAACGCTTGGCTCAAGAGTTGCCAGGCGATCAAAATAAATCTGCGGCATGGATTGCCTGTGAATTAAAGAAGCGAACTGGAATCACTCAGCCATTGAGGGAATATGAAAAATTCCTAGCTACGCAAAAAGAAGCGTTGATCAGAGAAGAAAATACGCTTGCCT
>NZ_JBDGBK010000108.1:0-9527 GCF_040910045.1 Enterococcus sp. RTP21361st1_A6_RTP21361_211029
GATTAAAACTATCAAAGAGCGACTATTTGCCGAGGAGGTTGACCCGGCTTATGTGGCTCAACTGATGGCAGACGAACGCTCTGGTGTCCAAAAGCTGATTACCAAGTATCAAAATCAGCAGCGTAAACAGCGACAAATGCAAGAAAAATATGCAGAAATGTCTGTATTTGAACAAGAACTCTATCAGAAAGGGCTTCGGTTTGTTGCCGGTTTAGATGAAGTCGGCCGGGGACCGTTAGCTGGGCCTGTAGTTGCCGCGGCAGTGGTTTTACCGAAGAATTGCGGGATCATTGGCTTGAATGATTCGAAACAACTTTCTGCGAAAAAAAGAGAAGAATTATTTATTGAGATCCAAAATAAAGCGGTAGCGATTGGCATCGGTATTGCAGATCATGAGGAAATTGATCGTGTGAACATTTATCAAGCCAGTAAGAATGCGATGAAACGAGCGCTAGCTGACTTATCGATTACACCAGAGCATTTATTGGTGGACGCTATGACGCTTGATACCGATATTCCTCAGACCAGTCTGATCAAAGGGGATGCGCGGTCGATCACTATCGCTGCTGCAAGTATCATGGCTAAGGTATTTCGGGATAATTTAATGAAAGATTATCATGGTGTTTTTCCTCATTATGGATTTGATCAAAATGCTGGTTACGGTACGAAAACCCATTTAGAAGGATTAGCTGCCCATGGGATTTGTCCTATCCATCGCAAAACGTTTGCACCAGTAAAACAGTATGTAAAATAATTCATCAAACAGCCTCATTTTTACGAATCTTATTAGTGAGATTCTTTAGAAATGAGGTTGTTTTATGTACTATCAGGAATGTACGCCCTTCGATAAAATCCTCCTTCGCTTGTCATTTGTACAAGGAGTCGGTATTCAAAGTCAGTGGCAGGTGGTCAAAGGCTGCCTCGCACAAGAAAATTGGACTATAACGGCTGAAGAAGTTATTCAAATGACAGGGATCACACGCAATATTCGTCGTTTTCAACAGTCGTGGCATCAGTTGACAGAGAGTGACTTAGCGGAAAAAATGGCCGACCAGTCATTTATCACCTTTTTTTCAAAAGACTACCCACCTGCACTGAGAAAAATCGCTGATCCACCATTGATCCTCTTTTACGAAGGAAATCTGGCATTACTCCAAAAGCCTTCACTGGCTGTTGTCGGTGCTAGACAAGCGACAAGCTACGGTCAGCAGATTTGTAGAAAAATCATTCCGGAACTAGTGAAAAAGAAGTACTTGATCATTAGCGGCCTTGCCCAGGGATTAGATAGTTTCGCCCATGAAGCAGCGATTGAAAGTGGTGGACAAACCATTGCAGTTATAGGAACGGGACTGGATCAGTGTTATCCTAAGAGTTCGCAACGTCTTTATTCTCAGATCAAGCAGGAACATTTGCTGGTTAGTGAATATTCGCGAGGAACATTGCCGCATAAACATCATTTTCCCATGCGGAATCGACTGATTGCGGGAATCGCACAGGCAGTTTGTGTGATTGAAGCCAAAGAAAAGAGTGGCTCTTTGATTACTGCACAGTTGGCTTTAGAAAATGGGAAGGATGTATTTGCCGTGCCTGGAGAAGCTTTGACCGATCGATCAAAGGGGTGTCATCAGTTGATTCAAGATGGAGCAAAATGCACGCTGACAGCAGAAGATATCTTAGAAGAATTGCCTTAGGCTTTTGAACTTATGATGATCCTTTCTTGACAAAACTTTTTCTGAAAGCTATGATAAGCTACGATTTGGATGTTTGGAAAGCAAGTGGATTGTTTGCCGAATATATTATAGTAGGAAAAAATGAAGGAAGGAGCCATTTTTTATATGGCATATAAATATCTAGTGATCGTGGAGTCGCCAGCAAAGGCGAAAACCATTGAAAAATACCTCGGGCGCAACTATAAAGTTGTTGCGAGTGTTGGACATATTCGTGATTTGCCGAAAAGCAAAATGGGCATTGACGTCGAAAATGACTATGAACCTCATTACATCTCGATTCGCGGCAAAGGCGATGTCATCAAGAGCCTTCGTTCTGCAGCTAAAAAAGCAGAAAAAGTTTATCTCGCAAGTGACCCGGATAGAGAAGGGGAAGCTATTGCTTGGCATTTAGCTTTCTTGCTAGGACTAGATTTAAAAGAAAAGAACCGGGTCGTTTTTAATGAAATCACAAAAGATGCAGTTAAAGCTGCGTTCAAAGAACCTCGTACGATTGATGTCGATTTAGTAGATGCGCAGCAAGCTCGTCGGGTATTGGACCGTCTGGTAGGTTATTCAATTAGTCCAATTTTATGGCGCAAAGTCAAAAAAGGATTGAGTGCGGGCCGTGTTCAGTCAGTAGCATTGAAAATCATCATTGATCGCGAAAAAGAAATCCGCGAGTTTATACCTGAAGAATACTGGAGTATCGATGGCAACTTTAAAAAAGCAACGAAAAAGTTCAAGGCGACTTTCTGGGGGCTAGATGGTAAAAAGAAAAAACTACCAAACGCTGAAAGCATCAAAGAAGTGACCGATCGTTTAGATGGCAAAGATTACCAAGTGACCAAGGTAGAAAAGAAAGAACGAAAGCGCAATCCTTCGGCTCCTTTTACAACCAGCAGTCTTCAACAAGAGGCAGCCCGCAAACTGAATTTCCGTACACGTAAAACAATGATGGTAGCCCAACAGCTTTATGAAGGAATCCCATTAGGCAAGCAAGGAACGGTGGGGTTGATCACCTATATGCGTACCGATTCTACACGGATCGCGGATACAGCTAAAGGAGAAGCGGCGGAATTCATCGAAACAACCTATGGCTCAGCTTTTTCAGCTCATGGTGGCAAGAAAATCAAGAATGCACAAGGGGCGCAAGATGCCCACGAGGCTGTACGTCCTACAAGCGTCATGCGTACACCAGAAGAAATGGAAAAGTACTTGGACAAAGATCAGTTGAAACTCTATCGCTTGATTTGGTCTCGTTTTGTAGCCAGCCAAATGACTCCTGCGATTTTGGATACAATGAAAGTGACGCTACAGCAGAATGGCGTCATATTCATAGCTAACGGATCCAAAATCAAATTTAAAGGATTTATGCAAGTGTATGTTGAGGGACGAGATGACGGCAAAGAAGACAAAGAGAATATTTTGCCGGAATTAAACGAAGGGGACGTTGTTCAGTCGATCTCTATCGAACCAAAACAACACTTCACACAACCACCTGCTCGTTTTAGCGAAGCAACGTTGATCAAAACTTTAGAAGAAAATGGTGTAGGGCGTCCATCGACTTATGCACCAACTTTAGAAACGATCCAACGGCGCTATTACGTTAAATTAACTCAAAAACGTTTTGAACCAACTGAATTGGGAGAAATCGTTAATTCGTTGATTGAGGAATTCTTCCCTCAAATCGTCGATACCCATTTCACAGCCGAGATGGAAAGCAGCTTAGATAGTATTGAAGCGGGCAAACAAGAATGGATCAAAGTCGTGGACCAATTCTATCGACCATTTGAAAAAGAATTATCCAATGCGGAAGAAAATATTGAGAAAATCCAGATAAAAGATGAACCCGCTGGCTTCGATTGCGATATTTGTGGTCATCCAATGGTCATCAAGCTAGGTCGTTATGGAAAATTTTATGCTTGTAGCAATTTTCCAGATTGTCGAAATACAAAACCGATCGTCAAAGAAATCGGAGTGGAATGTCCAGTTTGTCACCAAGGACAAGTTGTTGAAAGAAAATCCAAGAAGAACCGAATTTTCTTTGGCTGCACACGCTATCCAGAATGTGACTTTACGTCATGGGATAAACCAGTAGGCAGAAACTGTCCAAAATGTGACAACTATTTGGTTGAAAAGAAAGTCAAAGGCGGCAAGCAAGTCGTTTGTATCAAAGGTGATTATGAGGAAGATGTTCAAAAGTAAGCTATCGATCGTTTTTGACCTCTCAATAAAAAAATGAAGTGAGCGCAAGAAGTATCTGCTGAGAGACAGCAGACTTCTGCGTTCCTTTTCAAAAAACAGAGCTGTGACACAAGGAATAGAATAAAAAATAAGCAGAGACAAACGGTGATCTGAAGATCAGCATCTGCCAATGTAAGGGTTATTTTTTGTTTTGATGACTTTTGGCACAGACTCTTTTACTATAAAGGAGACGAAGTATGAAAAAAATCAATGTAATTGGTGCTGGATTAGCAGGAAGCGAAGCTGCTTGGCAAGCTGCTGAGGCAGGAGTGGCTGTCAATTTGTATGAAATGCGTCCTAAGAAAACGACAGAAGCCCATCATACGAATAATTTTGCGGAACTTGTTTGTACAAATTCTCTTAGAGGAAACAATTTAACCAATGCAGTAGGTGTTTTGAAAGAAGAAATGCGCCGCTTGAATTCGGTTATTATCTCTTCGGCCGATCAGACAGCGGTTCCGGCTGGTGGTGCACTAGCCGTTGATCGGGACGATTTTTCTGAATTAGTTACAAAGCGGGTGAAAGAACATCCGTTGGTAACAGTGATCGAAGAAGAGATCACCGAAATCCCAGAAGGAATTACGGTAATCGCTACTGGACCATTGACTTCAGAACCGTTATCCAAGGCGATTCAAGCATTCAATGGGTCGGAAGGCTTCTATTTCTATGATGCCGCAGCGCCAATCATTGATAAATCAACTATTGATATGGATAAAGTTTACTTGAAATCACGATACGACAAAGGAGAAGCAGCATACCTGAATTGTCCGATGAACGAAGAAGAATTTTATGCCTTTCGTGAAGCCTTGGTAAATGCCGAAGTCGCTCCTTTGAAAGAGTTTGAAAAAGAGAAATTCTTTGAAGGCTGTATGCCAATTGAAGTGATGGCCTCTCGTGGTCCAAAGACGATGTTGTTTGGACCAATGAAACCTGTTGGTTTGGAAGATCCTAAGACAGGCAAACGGCCTTATGCAGTGATCCAATTGCGTCAAGATAACGCTGCTGCCTCGTTGTACAACATTGTAGGTTTCCAAACGCATCTAAAATGGGGAGAACAAAAACGGGTCTTTCGGATGATCCCTGGATTAGAGCAAGCTGAATTTGTCCGCTATGGTGTAATGCATCGGAATAGTTTCATGAACTCGCCAGAACTTCTGCAACAAACCTATCAATCTCGCAAACGTGATGACTTGTTTTTTGCTGGTCAAATGACAGGAGTAGAAGGGTATGTTGAAAGTGCGGCTAGCGGTCTAGTAGCTGGAATCAATGCAGCAAAACTTGCAAAAGGGGAAGAACCAATCATCTTTCCGCAGGAAACAACAATCGGCAGCATGGCGTATTACATTACGCATGCAGAAGGCAAACATTTCCAACCAATGAATGCCAATTTTGGCTTGCTTCCTGAACTGCCCGAACGAATCAAAGATAAAAAATCCCGTTATGAGGCATTGGCTAATCGTGCGCTTACAGCTTTAGAGGCTGCCAAAGAAACAGTTGCAAATTAATTGTCGAAAACTTTCTCACGAGAAATTGTTGAGAAAGTTTTTTTTTGAATTGTCTTGAAACTTGGTAGCGGTTATCATATGATTAACAGTAACAATAGCGAAGGTGGTGACGATCGTGATTGGGGAATGGGTCACATTGCTTCAAGAGTATCTGCAGCAGTTTCCATCTTATATTCAAATAGTGGGCTGGCTGATTGTACTATTTGTTTTGATATTTGCCGTTTTTCTGCTTTTCAGTTTGTTGCTAGGCCCGTTTATGTGGCTTTTCAATCGCTTGACAGATAAAAATCGTAGCAATGTTCTTGGTCATGAAGATTTTTTGATTGGTGAATTGACAGAAAAGATCGTCGGAAATACCCTCGGTGAAGTGATGGAGATTGGCAGTAAGACAGCGCGTTCTGTTTATCCGGCAAAGTTCTATAAAGAAGAGGATATTCGAGAAAAGCGAGAATTACCAGTCGGAACCAAAGTGATTATTGTTGATTTTGACAAAAAAGGTATTGCTTTAGTGGTAGAAAACCGCAATTTTATTGAATAGGGAGTGTTGGAAAATGTTAGATACAGGGAATGCATTAGATTTTTTAAGTAATCCAATTTTATGG
Organism: Enterococcus sp. RTP21361st1_A6_RTP21361_211029; assembly: GCF_040910045.1. Lineage (NCBI taxonomy): Bacteria > Bacillati > Bacillota > Bacilli > Lactobacillales > Enterococcaceae > Enterococcus > Enterococcus sp. RTP21361st1_A6_RTP21361_211029. Next base: position 6,061 of record NZ_JBDGBK010000108.1, read on the forward strand.
ATCATCGTTTTAGTCGTGTTATTGATCGCATTTTTAATGATTCGTTACCGAATCGGCAAGCCAGATGAAGCGTTGATCGTAACGGGGTCATTTTTAGGTAAAGAAGGCATCAAGATTTTAAAAAATAGCGGAACATTCGTGATCCCAATTGTTCAAAAAGCACATAAATTGAGTTTACTGACGCATAAACTTGAAATTGGCACACCAGAAGTTTATACCGAACAAGGGGTACCGATCAAAGCAAGTGCGACGGTTTTAGTTAAAGTTGGTAACAGTACGGAATCGATCAAAACAGCTGCAGAACAATACTTAGGCAAATCAACCGGCGAGTTGGAAGATGAAGCACAAGAAGTACTGGAAGGCCACTTGCGGGCGATTCTAGGGACAATGACCGTTGAAGCAATTTACAAAAATCGAGATGATTTTGCGGAACAAGTGCAAGAAGTCGCATCTACCGACTTGAAAAAAATGGGATTAGAGATCGTTTCATTTACAATCAAAGATGTTAGTGACAGTAACGGCTACTTAGATGCCTTAGGACGACCGCAGATTGCTGAAGTGAAGAAGAATGCAGAAGTTGCAGAATCAAATGCATTAAGAGAAACACGAATCAAGCAAGCCGAAAATGAACAGTTGGCACAGCACGAGGAAATTCGTCGCCAAACGGAAATCGCAGAAGCAACGAAAGATATGGCATTGAAACAAGCACAATACAAACAAGAACGGGAAGTAGCAGATGCTAAAGCAGAACAGATTGCTGTGGGCGAAAAAATGAAAGTCCAATTGATCGAACAAGAAAAGAACATCGAGATCCAAGAAAAGCAAGCTGAACTGACGGAAAAAGAATTGAATGCTACAGTCCGTAAAAAAGCAGAAGCCGATAAATATGTTGTAGAACAAAATGCCTTGGCAGATAAAGCAAGAGAAATTGCTCGTGCCCAAGCAGAGGCTGAAAAAGTGAAACTAGCTGCCCAAGCAGAAGCAGAGAGAATCGAAAAACTCGGTTCGGCAGATGCTGAAAGAATCGCTAAAGTCGGTCAAGCAGAAGCCGAAAGTCGCGAAAAAATGGCGATTGCTTTAACTAAACTGAATGAAGCAGGTATTTTGATGGAATTCATCAAAGTATTACCTGAAATTGCCAAAGAAGTTAATGCGCCACTTAGCAACATCGATAAAGTGGTCAGCTTTGGAGGCAACGACGGACTCCACGACATGGGAGAAGCCGGCTTGGCACGGACATTTGATACTATCAAAGAAACAACTGGCCTCGATTTAGTCAATCTCATTAATCAAACCATGTCTACTAAACAAGGAAACAAAGAGTTAGTAGCAGCCATCGAAAGCCAAAAGCCAGTAGAAAATCAATCAAACACAGACAATGACACCCAACCAATCGAATAACCCAAACAACGCACTCAAACGAGTGCGTTTTTGCTGCGAATCACAACGAGTGGCTTGCGAAGCAAGGCAGAGTTGATGATGAGCAGCGGGGAGCAAAGCGAGGGTAGCAACCTTGAAAGAATTTTCTACGGCTGACTCTGGAAAGAGTGGAACGCAAGTTCTACTTAGTTCACAGTGAGAAGCTACTGGAGGCAAAGCATATGCCAAGTTGAATTTGGGGCAAGTCCTTCGCAAGTTTTCGTGTAAATCATAACAATCAAAAAAAGCTTCGAGAAACCTGCGGATCTTTTCTAAATTCTCCCTTATAGAATTTTCATAATTATGTCTAAACTTTGAAATATTGGTTAAATTCTGACAATTCGTTTGTTTTTTTTAAAACTCTATGATACAGTTATTTCGAGTCATGAAATGGGGGATTAGTTTGCCGGAGAACGAACTTCAAAATGATTTTTTTCGTTATCTAATTGTTGAACGAGGCTATTCTGATAAGACCAAGTCTGCTTACCAAGAAGACATGGAGGATTTCTTTCGTTTTTTAAAAGAGTCTGGCAATGAAGACTTTCTTGCCATTGATCACCGTGACGTCAGAGTATACCTTAGTTTTTTGAATGAGCGCAATTACAGTCGCAATTCGATCAGCCGTAAAATGGCCAGTTTGCGGTCGTTCTATCACTTTTTAACGAAACACGAAGTCATTAAAGAAAATCCATTCGCTTATATTCACTTAAAGAAAAAGAACGCAAAATTACCGCGTTTTTTTTATGAAAAAGAAATGGAGGCACTTTTTGAAAGTGTAAAAGGGCACGAACCTTTGCAGCAACGAAATCGAGCTTTGTTGGAGATCCTGTATGGATCCGGACTGCGGGTCAGCGAATGCAGCAACCTAACCTTGTCAGACGTTGATTGGGAGAATGGTGTATTGTTGATCCATGGGAAAGGAAACAAGGATCGTTATGTTCCTTTTGGCAGCTATGCGCAAGAAGCGTTGCGAGACTATGTCTCAGCTGGACGCCAACAGTTGATGGAGAAACACCACAAACGGCATGAGATTGTTTTCGTCAATCATTTAGGTGACGGAATCACAGCGACGGGGATTGAGTATGTGTTGAATCAAATCATTCGCAAAAGTAGTTTGGACAGCAAGATCCACCCCCACATGTTGAGGCACACATTTGCCACTCACTTATTAAATCACGGGGCTGATATGCGGACCGTTCAAGAATTGTTAGGCCATGCCAACTTATCTACGACGCAGATCTATGCCCATGTCACAAAAGATAGCTTGCAAAAAAATTACCGCCAATTTCATCCAAGAGCTTAAAAATTGGCGACAGGAGGAAAAAATTATGAAATCACCTTTTCATTCAACAACGATTTGTGCTGTTGAAAAAGATGGCAAATTCGCAATGGCCGGAGATGGTCAAGTAACAATGGGAGAACAAGTCGTCATGAAGGGGACGGCACGCAAAGTACGCCGAATCTATAACGGTGAAGTCGTAGTTGGATTTGCTGGAAGTGTGGCAGATGCTTTCACACTGGAAGAAAAATTTGAAGGAAAACTCAATGAATACAACGGCAACTTACAACGTGCTGCTGTTGAGTTAGCGCAAGAATGGCGGACACAGCAATCGATGCAGAAACTAGAAGCAATGCTGATCGTGATGAATCAGGAAGAAATGCTCTTGGTTTCTGGGACAGGAGAAGTCATTTCACCCGATGAAGGGATTTTGGCTATCGGTTCTGGCGGCAATTATGCACTCGCTGCAGCCAGAGCGATGAAACGTTACGGCGGTGATCTTTCTGCAAAAGAAATTGCTGAAGGAGCATTGAATATCGCCGCTGATATTTGTGTCTTTACCAATCACAACATTATTGTTGAAGAGTTTTAAAGAGGGATGAAGCTATGACAAATCAAAATATATCACCAAAAGAAATCGTCAAAGAATTAGATCAATACATTGTTGGCCAAACTAGTGCCAAGAAATCTGTTGCAGTAGCTTTACGTAATCGCTACCGTCGTCTCCAGTTGGATGAGAAAATGCAGCAAGATGTGACGCCGAAGAATA
>NZ_JBDGBK010000109.1:0-9332 GCF_040910045.1 Enterococcus sp. RTP21361st1_A6_RTP21361_211029
TTTTTGCTTTCTTCTTTCACTGTTTGCCAAGCGGATAAACCACCGCGATGCAATAAATTCCCATCTTCGATTTCACTCATCAAGAAAATCAGTCCCCGCAATAAACGTTCCTCCATTGGGAAATCAACAGTTGTCCGTAGAAAGGGGAGTAGTTTATGCGACAAACTAGGGTAGCCTGCTGCGGCTTCTCCTCGAATTCCGGTTATTCCGTATTCCAGATAAAGCTTTTCGCCATAAGTGAGCTGGGTCTTTATCTCTAAGTCTTTGAAATCTTCTGCGAGTAGGTGGTTTGTCATTTGCTGCGTGTAAGTCAAAATCCTCTCACTATCTTCTTTTATTAAAGGCAATGCCTTTTCTTGCAAGTACCAGCCAGTCGCCCCTAAAATGACTGCAAAAGAAAAATTGGCTCCTTTATGCGTATTGATGGCATGTGTTGCACGCAGCATGGCTTTTTCTGCAGCTACTCCGATTTTTCTAAGCTTATCAAACAACTCCCTAGGGGTTCCTTTGTGTGTCAGCCCTGCATGTAGGTACTGTTGAAAATAAGGACGTAAGCTGATCGTGCTATCGATAAATGTGAATAAGTTCATGTCTTGGTGCGCACCGGTTGTCAAGGGATCCACAAGTCCAGGTTTAGGACTGAGACTGACTTCATAGAACAATGCTTTGAAGGCATAGTCGGTAATCTGGTTCGAAAGGGACTCAGTCAATTTGTCTACGCTCCATTTCCGCCAAAATAAACTGCAAGGATCGATCAAGGTGTTCATGCGTGATCAGCGTGATTTGTTCGACATTTTTTGTTTTCATCCCGCGAAAAATCAGCCAGTGTTCTTCCAATGCTTTATCTCTTCGTTTCGTCGAACGGATAGCGATGTCGCGAAAATAAACGAGATAGGCTTGTAGTTCTAGGACAATTGATTTTAAGCGAGGCATTTGACTTTTTTCATAGATAAATGCGTTGAAATCAGAGAAATTTTTTAAAACCAGCTCTATTTCATCGGCCTCATTATATTGTTCCCCTTGTTCTAATAATGTTTGCAGTTCTTGGAAATCTGCTTCAGTCATTTGATTCATGGCTTTGATCGTTGCTAGGGTATCTAATGATTTACGGATATCATAAATTTCGTAGGCATCTTTGATACGAATACCTTTGACGACGATTCCAGCTTTAGGAATATGTTCGACAAGTTTTTCATTCACTAATTGCTTCATAGCCAGGCGAATAGGAGTTCGACTAATGTTCAATTCTTCAGCAAAGACTTTCTCGTTGATTCGAGTACCTGCTGGAATATCACCAAGGATGATGGTTTTTCGAAACGCTTCATAAATCAGAACGTTTAATGTTTTGTTTTGTGTTAAATCAAGATTTTTTTTAACGGCTTCAACTATATTACTCATTTATTTTCCTCATTTCTCATGATACCTCTGAAAATAAAACATGCTAGTAAATTTTTTTCAAGATTTTCTTTGATTTCCTCATGTATTACTAATAAAAATAGGGACGAGACCGCAATGACGACCCGTCCCTATCAATCCTGAATATTATTGTGGAATGTAAAGCGGCATATGACCTAATAACACAATGGTAACGATAAAGATGACAAAGATTCCCAATGCATATTTTGCTGATTCTTTTTGCCATTGACCCATATCCAATCCAGTCAAACGTAACAGCAAGTAGATAAAGGCAACCAATGGGCTTAATAAGTGGAACGCCTGTCCCATCAATGAAGCAAGAGCCATTTGCATATTGGTAAAGCCATAAGCACGCCCTGCTTCTGCTAATACAGGTAGCACACCAAAATAGAAACCATCATTTGAGATGAAGAAGGTACCTGGCGCAGAAATAAGGGCGATAACTAGCCCCCAGAAGCCGGCTAATTCTTTCGGAATAATGTGAGTAAAGCTGTTAGCCAATGCTTCTGCCATACCTGAACCTTGGAACAATCCCATAAATACGCCCGCTGCAAAGACTAAGATAACGACTTGAACAGCATCTCCGCCATTGGCTCCAATTCGTGAAGATTGGTCTTTTAAAACAGGGTAGTTGACCATTAAAGCAATACACGTTCCAACTAAGAACAACAAAAGTGGTGGCAGTGCAATCGAATCAATGAATGAGCTAGCTACGAGCCATGCAATCAATCCAATCGTCAAGATACCATTGAAAAGAAAGTTTTTTGGCCGGCGAATCTGTAGTGTTTCAGGGTCTGTTACCGTTGTCATTTCTTCGATTTCATCTGCAGTCAATTCAGTGATTCCTAAGCGTGCCCGTTCCTGTTTCCCCATTCTGCGAGCAACAAAGAAGATGACATAAAGAACTGAGATGATCATTCCTGGTGCCAGATAAGTAAGGATATCGGCATCAACTTCTAAAACGGCCATAGCTCGAGCAGTAGGTCCTCCCCAAGGGAGCAAGTTCATAATGGTATTTTGCAAGATCACCAGTACCCCAAGGTTCATCATTTTCATGTTTAATTTTTTATAAATCGGAATAAAGGCTGAACAGCAGATCAGGGTAGTAGTCGTTCCATCCCCATTTAAAGAAACGGTGGCCGCAACGACAGCAGTTGCCATCAAAACTTTCATCGGATCGCCTTTTGCGAAATAGATCATTTTTTTTGTAATCGGATCAAATAATCCAGCGTCCAGCATGATCGAGAAGTATAGTATCGCAAACAGCAACATAATCCCCGTATTAGAAGTTGTTTTGATTCCTTCTAGAACAAAATCCCCGATGTTTCCTTCTTTGGATACTCCTGACACCATTGCAACTAAGGTGAAAATCAAAGGAATGACCACCAAAGAAGTGAATGGAGACATTTTCTTTTTCATGATTACAAACATAAAGACAATAATCATGGCATAAGATAAAACCGTCAATAACATATTTTTCTTCCTTTCTACAACTGATTTAATAATTTCTGTTTTTGTAAACGGTGCCAATTCATTCCAATAAAAAACAAAGCTTCATGCCTTTTGGGGGAGAAAGACACGTATTGGAAACAATTAGCTTTTCCGTTTGACGACTATAGAATAAGCAATATTCATTTGATAAGATAGATTGAATTCTGAAAAAGAACAGGAAAAAAACAATTTGGTATAGGTGTTCTTAAAAGAGGCTTAACAAGATATTAATAAAATCTTAACGGTTGATAAACGTTGATTTAACAATGTTTATAAGCCTTTTTGTTGTAAGGCGAAGAAATAGGAACAGAAAAAAAACAATAATCTTTGATTTAGAACTACCGGATTGGTCCATTATCAATATAATGTGGTTGAGAACGAAAAAAATGAAAGGAGTAACTTCATGGGATTATTCGCCCGACTGTTCAAAAAAAGTGAACCACATCAAGAAATAACAAAAACATCTTCTGAAACGCTCGATGATAATGAATCTGAAATGAAATGGAAAGCGGTTCCTGTATATATCGAAGCTAGTGAAGAAGAATATCAACTTGTTAGTTTGATCGCGACAGCCATTGCGGCAGGTGATCAACCTAAGAGCCAATTTGTGGTCAAGAAAGTAATGCAGCGCAATCCGGAGGCGAAACTTGTTTCCATCATCGCGTCAAGTCTAGCTGCTGGATTAAATGAAAAGAGTCAGTTTGTTATTCGAAGAATCAACAAAAATTAGCATTTTGGAGGAAAAACAATGTTACGTAAATTTAAAATTTCGATTGATGGCAAAGAATATCTAGTAGAGATGGAAGAAATCGGTGGTACACCACAACCTGTACTACCCGTTCAACCTGTAGTTGAAACACCAGCTCCGCAAACCGCAACACCAGCCGCATCCGAGGCACCATCTGTTTCTGAGGCACCCATTGCCGCAGGCGCAGATGCCATGCCTTCTCCAATGCCGGGAACGATTTTGAGAATCTTAGTGAATGTTGGAGATACTGTGGCGGAAAATCAACCATTGATGATATTAGAAGCCATGAAAATGGAAAATGAGATTGTTGCCGGAAAAGCGGGAACGGTAGCTGGTATTCATGTCAATCAAGGAGAGATGGTCAATCCTGGTGACCCATTGATTACGATTCATTAATAGGGATGAATCAATAAAAAATTTAATGAATAGAGGAAGTGACGTTAGTGGAAACTCTGATTGAAGGCTTTTTAGGGATGGGACAAGAACCCGGACGGATTGTCATGATGGTAGTCGGTGGCATCCTGATGTATTTAGGAATCAAAAAAGAATATGAACCAACACTACTAGTTCCGATGGGACTAGGAACGATTTTAGTAAATTTCCCGAACTCTGGTGTTTTGAGTGCTGGCGGGGAACCTGGTCCTTTTCAAGTATTGCTTTTGTTTATCGGAATTGGTGCCATGATCGACTTCGGTCCGCTGCTCCAAAATCCTTTTCTGCTTTTATTTGGGGCTGCAGCCCAATTTGGTATTTTCTTTACGATTATCGTCGCTGTTTTATTTGGATTTGATTTAAATGATGCAGCTTCCATTGGAATCATTGGAGCCGCCGATGGTCCAACATCCATCTTTGTAGCCAACACTTTGAATTCCAAATATATGGGAGCAATCATGGTTGCAGCTTATTCTTATATGGCTTTGGTGCCGATCATTCAGCCGGTTGCGATCAAGGCGGTCACAACGAAAAAAGAGCGTTCGATTCATATGAATTATCGCGCTGGCGAAGTCTCGCAAACAGCAAAAATTCTTTTTCCGATCGTTATCTCTGTCGTTGCCGGGCTCATTGCCCCTGTATCTCTGCCATTAGTTGGTTTCTTGATGTTCGGAAATCTCTTGAGAGAATGCGGCGTATTAGACCGACTTTCTATCACAGCTCAAAATGAGCTGGTAAATATCATTAGTATTTTGTTGGGGCTCTCTATCTCAGTAAAAATGCAGTATGAAGAATTTTTGCAAGTCGATACATTGATGGTGATCGCTTTAGGCCTGGTTGCCTTCATCATGGACTCTGTAGGTGGTGTCTTGTTTGCAAAAGTGCTGAACCTGTTCAGAAAAGAAAAAATCAATCCAATGATTGGAGCCGCGGGGATTTCTGCATTTCCTATGTCAAGTCGAGTGATCCAAAAAATGGCAACGGATGAAGACCCACAAAACTTTATTTTGATGCATGCAGCCGGTGCCAATGTTTCTGGTCAGATTGCTTCAGTTATTGCAGGTGGTTTATTGCTTGCCTTACTAACCTAAGAAAGGAGAGATTCGATGTCAGCAGATTTAATGAAATCACTGGAATTATTAGTGCTGGGATGGGGCGGCGTCTTCGTGGTTATCTTGATTATCTATCTTGCTTCGATGCTGCTTAGCAAACTTTTTCCAATAAAAAAATAAAAAGATAAAGAAGAGACGTTTATGTATTCATTAAAACGGCTATGGCTAAGAGATCAAGGAGTCTATAAACAGTGGGCTTCCTTGATGGATCGAGCCGGTCTGAATAAAGAGGAAGAACTTGATTACACAGTGGGAATCTACGATAACGATTTACTGGTTGCTACTGGATCCTATTATCACAACATATTGAAATGCTTGGTTGTTTGCAAAGCCTTTCAATCAGAAAATCTACTGACGGACATCATTCAACATCTGGTTGATCGCTTGGCAGAAGAAGGGGAACAACATTATTTCTTGTATTCAAAACCCAGCAATGAATTGATCTTTCGCTCACTAGGGTTTCAGAAAATCATCGCAACCTCAGAAATTCTTTTTATGGAACGAGGATTGCCAAATTTTGCGAGCTATCTTTCTACGCTGGCTAAAGGGAAAAAAATGGGGATCGGAAGCGGGATAGTGATGAATGCCAATCCCTTTACCAAAGGACATCAGTATCTTGTCGAGACAGCTGCGCAGCAGAGTCAGCAAGTTTATGTCTTTGTGTTATCCGAAGATCGTTCAAAGTTTTCGACTGCAGATCGGATGGAAATGGTAAAACGTGGAGTCGCACACTTGTCCAATGTAACAGTTTTTCCCACCAATGATTACCTTGTATCTTCCGCAACGTTTCCTTCCTACTTTCTGAAAGACAGTGCCATAGAAACAGTAGCGAAGATCCAGGCAAAGGTTGATGCGCAACTGTTTAAAGAGAAGATAGCACCTGTATTAGACATTCGGACACGGTTTGTCGGAGAAGAACCCTATTCAAAGGTGACCGATACGTATAATCATGCGATGCAGGAAATGTTTGGCGACTCATTAGAATTGGTTATTTTACCTAGATTGAGTATTGATGGTGAGATCATCAGTGCTACCAAAGTTAGAGAAGCTTTGAAAAATCAGGATGACCGCCGTTTGAGACAATTTTTGCCATCAACGACATATCATTATTTAAAAAACGAGAGGTGAAACCATATGGAAATTACACAAATCGCAGTAGCCGGTACAGTAGAGTCAAGCGACATTTTGATTACTGTCGAGCCGACTGAAGCAGACGAAATCCAAATTTCTTTGGAAAGCAGTGTAGAGAAACAATTTGGTCAACAAATCAAAAAGGTGATCGAAGAGACCATCAAAAATTTAGGGATCAAGTCTGTTCGAGTAGCTGCCGTTGATAAAGGCGCTTTGGATTGTACGATTCAAGCTCGAACCATTACCGCGATTCATCGGGCAGCAAAAAAAGACGCATATGATTGGAAGGAGATTGATTCATGGAACGCTTAAGAAGAACCATGATGTTTGTTCCAGGTGCAAATGCAGCAATGCTAAGGGACGCACCCTTATATGGTGCAGACTCAATTATGTTTGATTTAGAAGATGCAGTTTCTCTTAAAGAAAAAGACTCCGCGCGTACATTGGTTCACTTTGCATTGAAAACATTTGATTACAGCAATGTAGAAACAGTCGTACGGATTAATAGTTTGGAGGCAGGTGGCGCCCAAGATGTCGAAGCAATGGTTTTGGCTGGCGTTGAGGTTATTCGCTTACCAAAAACAGAGACGGCACAAGATATTTTAGATGTGGATGCGGTCATTACATCTGTTGAAAAAGACAATCAGATTCCAGTGGGCACAACGAAAATGATGGCAGCCATCGAATCTGCAGAAGGGGTATTGAACGCACGGGAGATTGCCAAAGCGTCAGAGCGACTGATCGGAATTGCTTTAGGAGCAGAAGATTACGTCACAAATATGAAAACCAAGCGCTATCCGGATGGACAGGAATTATCCTTTGCCCGCAACATGATTCTGCATGCAGCCAGAGCTGCAGGAATTGCGGCTATCGATACTGTCTATTCCGATGTGGACAATGTAGAAGGATTCCAAAATGAAGTGCAACAAATCAAGCAGCTAGGATTTGATGGAAAGTCAGTGATCAATCCACGACAAATTCCGTTGGTAAATGCTATTTATACACCGACAGACAAAGAAATCCAGAATGCCAAAGAAGTTATCTGGGGAATTCGCGAGGCCGAAGCGAAAGGCTCTGGAGTTATTTCAGTCAATGGGAAAATGGTAGACAAGCCAATCGTTGAACGTGCACAGCGAGTGATTGCATTGGCTAAGGCAGCGAAGTTGATTACGGAGGAGGATATTTAGGCATGGTCATGAATAAAGTAGGAAAAGATATTCCACAAGTATATGCTGACCAATACGGTGTTTTTGAAGGGGAATTGGCGCATATCGATACGTATCAAGAAGCAAGTCGTACCGTTACCCCCGTTCGTCCAAGAGATACCAAACTTCTTAGCAGTATTCGCGAGGCGATCGAAAAGACAGGGCTGAAAGATGGCATGACGATTTCCTTCCACCATCATTTTCGTGAAGGCGATTATGTCATGAATATGGTCTTGGAAGAAATTGCTGGTCTGGGTATCAAAAATATTTCTATTGCCCCTAGCTCCATCGCAAATGTCCATGCACCGTTGATTGACCATATCAAAAATGGCGTTGTAACCAATATTACTTCCAGCGGATTGAGAGACAATGTGGGTGCTGCTATTTCAGCAGGAATCATGGAAAATCCTGTTGTGATCCGTTCACATGGCGGTCGGGCTCGGGCCATTGCAGCTGGAGATGTGCATATCGATGTGGCTTTTTTAGGCGCACCAAGTGCAGATGCCTATGGCAATGCCAATGGTACGGTGGGAAAAGCAACCTGTGGTTCATTAGGTTACGCAATGATCGATGCAAAATATGCAGACAAAGTCGTGATCATCACAGATACGCTCGTGCCATTTCCGAATACACCAATCAGTATTCCGCAAACCGACGTGGATTATGTGGTTGAAGTGGAAGCAATCGGTGACCCACAAGGGATTGCCAAAGGAGCCACCCGCTTTACCAAAAATCCGAAAGAACTATTGATCGCAGAATACGCAGCAAAAGTGATCACAAATTCTCCTTACTATAAAGAGGGATTCTCCTTTCAAACAGGTACCGGTGGTGCTGCATTAGCTGTTTCCCGCTTTTTGCGCGAAGCGATGCTTAAAGATGGAATAAAAGCGAGCTTTGCATTAGGCGGTATTACCAATGCAATGGTGGAACTATTGGAGGAAGGATTGGTTGAAAAAATCATTGATGTACAAGATTTCGATCATTCTTCAGCCGTTTCATTAGGAAGCAATGCAGGACACTATGAAATCGATGCTGAGATGTATGCTTCGCCGTTAAGTAAAGGATCAGTGATCAACCAATTAGATACCGCTATTTTGTCCGCATTGGAAATCGATACAGACTACAATGTGAACGTGATGACAGGATCCGATGGTGTGATTCGGGGAGCGTCAGGCGGGCACTCTGATACGAGTATGGCATGCAAAATGAGTCTCGTTATTTCACCCTTAGTGCGAGGCAGAATTCCAACGATCGTTGACAAAGTAAATACAGTGGTCACTCCAGGAACAAGTATCGATGTGATCGTGACAGAAGTAGGGATTGCCATCAATCCAGATCGTCAAGATTTGATTGAACATTTTAAAACACTAGATGTGCCTCAGTATACGATCGAAGAGTTAAAAGAGAAAGCTTACCAGATTGTTGGAACGCCTGAAGCCATTCATTATGGCGATAAAGTAGTGGCATTGATTGAATATCGAGACGGCACGCTCATTGATGTTGTGAGAAATGTGTAGCTTGTTATTTGAGGGACCGGAAGTTTCATTAGCAGAAGTATTGGCGGCTAGAGAACAGCGTGCAAAACGGCAAAAGGAGTTACTGGAGTCGGCGCCCCAATACACACTGCTATCTGCCACCATGAATATTCCCGGACCTGTCAAAACATCAGATGAGTTAGAAGCTGTGTTTAAAAGCTTGACGGATGAAGTCGAGCGAGCAGTGGCGGATGCCTTTTCATTCCTTCATCTTTATCGAAATGAAAAAACTGGCTATGAATATTTTCTTTTACTTCCTTTA
>NZ_JBDGBK010000110.1:0-9240 GCF_040910045.1 Enterococcus sp. RTP21361st1_A6_RTP21361_211029
GCATTCGTTTTCATAAATCTATTATAAAAGAAAAGACTGTAGACATCATCCATAAAATGGACTTTGTCTACAGTCTGTTAATGCCATTTTTTAAACTTACCGAGATTTTCAGTGTAGTGTCTCTTTCATATGTTCATATCTGTAGTAATATTGCTGTTATTTCGTCTAGTTTTTTGGGAAGTAATCACTATATGATCGTAGTATTTTTAGTTTTCTTAAATAATTGATCTTTTGATATTAGTATGCTTTTGCTATAAATAGCACAATATATTTGGATATGTAGTTTTTTCTCGTTTTATAATGATAGTTATTTTTAGAAACGCATTTCTGTTTTTTGAGAATTGTTGAAATAAAAAACGAAAAGAAATATAATTCAAATTGAAAACGGTTGCTTTTTGAGGTGGGAGAGGAGGATATTAAATGTTAATTAGGAAAGATCCTATTCCGATTATTGAATCAAATCTAGATAAAATGACAGCGACGGAGAAAGAAGTAGCTTACTTTTTTTTAAAAAATAAAACAATTAACAACTTGAATACAGATTTTTTTTGTAAAGAAATTCATGTTTCAAAAGCAACTTTAACAAGATTTTCAAAAAAATGTGGGTATTCTGGGTTTACAGAGTTTCTATATCAATACCGAGAAATAATTAGAGAGAAAAGTGAGAATACTGTTTATAGGCAATGGAATCAAAACGTTTTATCAGATTATATAGAAATATTAAACAAAACATGCTCTATTATTAATGAATCTCAATTAGAAAAAATTCAAAAGATGATTTTGAGCTATCCCAAAATTTTTTTTTACGGAAAAGGAAGTTCAGCACTGGCTTTGAAAGATATGAAAACTCGATTTATGAGGTTAGGAATTATGGGTGAACTTATAGATGATGATGATGTGATTCAGTGGAATAGTCAATTAGTTGATGAAAGCTGTTTGATTATTGCTGCTTCAATATCCGGAAAAACAAAGATAGTTATAGAGTCTTTGATTACAGCTAAAAAAAATGGTGCAAAGATAATATTAATGACTACTAAAAATTTTGAAAAAAATAATTTTTGTGATGAATTATTACTGTTGGCATCAACTCAAAATCTATCACATGGAAACAGAATATCTCCTCAATTTCCTATTTTAGTGATAACAGATTGTTTGTTCTCTTACTTTTTTAAGATAGAAAAACGAAAAGATTATTATTATAAAACAATTATTCATAAGGAGGATTTACTTTGAGAAAAAACTGGACACGAGAAACTTTTTTAAAAAAAATTAAAGGGGGAGTGATTGTTTCTTGTCAGGCTTTACCTGACGAACCACTATATGAGGAAAATTTTAGTTTGATGCCTTATATGGCAAAAGCAGCTGAAGAAGCGGGAGCTGTAGGTATTCGTGCTAATTCAGTTCGAGATATTGAAGCAATCCAAAAAATAACTGAATTGCCGATTATTGGACTAATAAAAAGAGAGTATCCCCCAGAAAAACCATTTATAACGGCTACAATGAAGGAAGTAGACGAGCTTGCCGCATGTGAAACAACTGTAATTGCATTTGATGCAACAGCAAGGCTCCGACATGACGGATTAGACATCAGCGATTTTATAAAAAAGGTGAAAGAAAGATATCCTGATCAGTTGTTGATGGCAGATATCAGTACTTGTAATGAAGGAATTGATGCTATTCAAGCGGGTGCGGATTTTGTTGGGACAACTTTGTCTGGATATACTGACAGTAGTCCAAGTTTGGAAGGTCCAGATTATGAATTAATAAAACAGTTAGTTTATCAAAAAATCCCAGTTATAGCTGAGGGAAGAATTCATACTCCAGAACAGCTACAAAAAGCTTATTCTTTAGGGATAACTAGTGCAGTTATTGGAGGAGCAATAACAAGACCTAAAGAGATTGCAGAGCGATTTATTTCAGCCTTGAAGTGAAACTGTTATTGGTGAAAAGGAAGTAAAGCATTTGGGCAAGATTAATTAATTTTTATAGAATATATTGAGGTGAAAATAATGAATTTGAAAAAAATTGGAAAATGTTTAGTTTTAGCAACATCTATTGTATGTCTCGGAGCTTGTGGAAACGAGAAGAAAGACAATTCTGATAAACAGAGTTCGGAAAGTACAACAGAAATAACTTGGTGGGCTTTTCCAACGTTTACTCAAGAAAATTCTAACGATGGTGTTGGAACATATGAAAAGAAAATTATTGCTGCTTTTGAAAAAGAAAATCCAGATATTAAAGTTAAACTTGAAACCATTGATTTCACATCGGGGCCAGAAAAGATTTCAACGGCCATTGAAGCGGGAACAGCTCCAGATATCCTCTTTGACGCCCCAGGACGTATTATTGAATATGGCAAAAATGGAAAATTAGCCAAATTAGATGATCTTTTTACAGATGATTTTTTAAAGGATGTTAACAATGATCAAATTATAAGTTCATGTAAAGCAGGGGATACAGCTTATATGTATCCAATTAGCTCTGCTCCATTTTATATGGCGTTAAACAAAAAAATGTTGAAAGATGCGGGAGTTCTTGATTTGGTTAAGGAAGGCTGGACCACGGTTGATTTTGAAAAGGTGATTAAGGCATTAAAAGACAAAGGTTATAATCCGGGATCTTTCTTTGCTAATGGTCAAGGTGGAGACCAAGGTACGCGTGCTTTTTTTGCGAACTTGTATAGCAGTTCTATTACAGATGAAAATGTGACGAGATATACAACAGACTCAGAAAGTTCTATTAAGTCTATGGAAACAATAAAAAAATGGATTGATAAAGGGCTTTTAATGAATGGTTCTCAGTATGATGGATCAGCTGATATCCAAAATTTTGCGAATGGTCAAACATCATTTACTTTATTGTGGTCACCTGCACAGCCGGATACGCAAGCTAAGTTGCTAGAATCAAGTGGTGTAGAATATGTTGAAGTTCCTTTCCCGTC
This sequence comes from Enterococcus sp. RTP21361st1_A6_RTP21361_211029, assembly GCF_040910045.1. Lineage (NCBI taxonomy): Bacteria > Bacillati > Bacillota > Bacilli > Lactobacillales > Enterococcaceae > Enterococcus > Enterococcus sp. RTP21361st1_A6_RTP21361_211029. Next base: position 2,942 of record NZ_JBDGBK010000110.1, read on the forward strand.
AGATGATGGGGTACCAGCTCTTGAGTATTTAGTGAATGGTTTCGCTGTATTTAATAATGATGATGAGAAAAAAATAGAAGCTTCGAAGAAATTCATTCAGTTTGTTTGTGATGATGAGACTTGGGGACCTAAAAATGTTATTCGGACAGGATCATTCCCAGTTAGAAGTTCATTTGGTGAACTTTATGATAGTGAACGAATGAGTACACTTTCGACTTGGACTAAATACTATTCACCATATTACAATACAATTGATGGGTTTGCAGAAATGAGAACACTTTGGTTTCCGATGGTTCAGTCTGTATCTAATGGCGATGAAAAACCATCAGAGGCTTTAAAATCATTTACTGAAAAAGCAAATGAAACAGTTAATAAGTCTAAATAGTATTTTTGAGTAATATAAGTTCCTTTCCTACTAGTTTTACAGGAATCCGTATGTTAGGAAAGGAATTTTTTAAATATTATTTTGATAGTTATGGAAGAAGGAAATTTAATGAAAATTAATAAATTAAAACTGAGAGAAACACTGGTTGCTTATGGATTTCTAGTTCCTGTTTTGATTTTTTTTATTTGGTTTGTATTGGTACCAATGATTATGGGGTTTGTAACAAGCTTTTTTCATTATACGATGACTGATTTTAGTTTCGTTGGTTTCGATAATTATATTAGAATGTTTCAGGATTCTATTTTTATGAAGTCACTTATCAATACGATTATCATTGTTATTGGTTCAGTTCCAATTGTTGTTATGTTTTCTTTATTTGTAGCAGCGCAAACCTATGACAAAAATGTGTTTTCAAGATCATTTTATCGAGCGGTGTTTTTTCTTCCGGTTGTTACAGGGAGTGTTGCTGTAACAGTTGTTTGGAAATGGATTTATGACCCTATGTCCGGTATTTTAAACTATATATTGAATGCAGGTGGAATTATTAATCAAAATATTAGTTGGTTAGGTGATAAGCAATGGGCTTTGTTAGCAATTATTATCATTTTGTTAACGACTTCTGTTGGTCAACCAATTATTCTTTATATTGCAGCAATGGGAAATATCGATAATTCTCTCTGTGAAGCAGCTCGTGTGGATGGAGCAAATGAATTTCAAGTTTTTTGGAAAATCAAATGGCCAAGTTTATTGCCAACAACTCTTTATATTGCAATCATAACAACTATCAACTCATTTCAGTGCTTTGCTCTTATTCAATTATTAACCTCGGGTGGACCAAATTACTCAACTAGTACTTTGATGTATTATTTATATGAAAAAGCCTTTAAGTTATCTGAATATGGTTATGCGAATACAATGGGTGTTTTCTTAGCAGTAATAATTGCACTAGTTAGTTTTGCTCAGTTCAAGATTTTAGGAAATGATGTTGAGTATTAGGAGGAAGATAATGATGAAAAAAAACAGGGTATCTAATATTGCAACAACTATTGTTTTAGGATTGTTGACAATCTTATTTGTTTTCCCTTTTTATTGGATTATGACAGGAGCCTTTAAGTCTCAACCTGATACAATTGTTATACCTCCTCAATGGTGGCCAATCTCCCCAACACTGGAAAATTTTAGGGCATTGATTATCCAAAACCCTGCGATGAAATGGCTGTGGAATAGCATTTTTATTTCAGTAATAACGATGTTTTTGGTTTGTGGAACTTCATCTTTAGCAGGATATGTATTAGCAAAAAAACGGTTTTATGGTCAGAAGATACTATTTTCTATTTTTATCGCAGCAATGGCGTTGCCAAAACAGGTTGTTTTGGTTCCTCTAGTACGTATTATTAACGTTATGGGAATTCATGATACACTTTGGGCAGTTATTTTACCACTAATTGGTTGGCCTTTTGGGGTTTTTTTGATGAAACAATTCTCTGAGAATATTCCGACAGAACTTTTAGAATCAGCAAAGATTGATGGTTGTGGTGAAATTAGAACTTTTATTAGTATTGCTTTCCCTATTGTAAAACCAGGTTTTGCAGCATTAGCTATTTTTACTTTTATAAATACATGGAATGATTACTTTATGCAATTGGTAATGTTGAGTTCACGTGATAATCTAACTATTTCACTTGGGGTAGCAACTATGCAAGCTGAAATGGCAACAAATTATGGATTAATTATGGCTGGTGCTGCGATGGCGGCGGTACCAATTGTTGCAGTATTCCTTATTTTCCAAAAAGCATTTACACAGGGGATTACAATGGGGGCAGTAAAAGGTTAAAGAAATTTTTGGATCAATATTTAAAAAATAATAGAAATAGTCTATGTATGACAGATAAATAAAAAACGAGATTATAAAGGAGAATGAGTGTGAATGAGAAAAAGCTAAAACTAATGAAATCTATTTTTAGTCTTGATAATAGAATCATAAAGCTCTGTGCATTTTTCTATAATTTAATGCTTTTGAATATTATTTTTGTTTTGTCCTGCCTTCCCTTAATTACAATAGGTGCAGCAAAAGCTAGTCTGTATGAAACTATGTTAGTGTTAAGAAAAGATATTACTGTTCCGTTATTAAAAACTTATGTAGGGTGTTTTAAAAAAAGCTTTAAAATGGGGACATTGCTTTGGTTGGTCGAAGCTATGATTAGTTGTTTTTGTTTACTAGATTTATTTTTGCTAAGAGAGGAAAATACTTTTTCATTTCAAATATTTAAAATTTTTATCTATTCAATGTTTTTTTTGTCTGTATTAACTTTTTTCTATGCTTATCCTATTATGATTAGATTTCAAATGAAACTAATTGCAGTCATGAAAAATAGTTTTTTGCTTACTAGTTTGAGTTTTTACTGGTCATTTTTATTTTTAGGTGTGATTCTATTGATTATATTAATTATGAATCTTTCCTTATTTAGTTTCTTACTAAGTTTGTCTGTATTTGGTATCGTTGGTTGTGCTCTTTTTACGTATGCATATCAAACCATTATAGAGTTTACCTTGAAAAAGTATTGTCAATCCAATTAGATTACTATTAAAAGTATTGAAATTTAGATGTGAATCTTTTTTTATTAATTCTTACTTGCAATATCTTATTTTTAGTAAGAAATAGCAAGTAGATGTTTTTTAATTTGCTAGACTTTTATACAATATTATAAAGAAAGGTATTTATATGATTGGGAATTTCTCACTATTATAAATAATACAAGGAAATATGAATGAATTAAGAAAGTACCACGGAATTATACCAGCTTTTTATGCATGTTATGACGAAAAAGGGGAAGTTTCTCCCCAAAGAGTTAGAAAATTAACTCAATATTTTATTGATAAAAAGGTTAAAGGACTATATGTTAATGGTTCATCTGGAGAGTGTATTTATCAAAGTGTAGAAGATCGTAAAATAGTTTTGGAAAATGTAATGGAAGTGGCTAAAGATAAATTGACGATTATTGCTCACGTAGCATGTAATAGTACGAAAGATAGTACTGTTTTAGCAAAACATGCAGAAAGCATAGGTGTTGATGCTATTGCTGCCATTCCACCTATTTATTTCCGTTTGCCTGAGTACTCCATTTCTAAATATTGGAATAATATAAGCGATGCTGCACCAAATACTGATTTTATTATTTATAATATTCCTCAACTAGCTGGTGTTTCTTTAACACCAAAACTTTATAGTGAAATGTTAAAAAATAAAAACATTATAGGAGTTAAAAACTCTTCAATGGCTGTACAAGATATTCAAATCTTTTCTGCTTTAGGTGGAAAAGACCATATTGTTTTTAATGGACCTGATGAACAATTTTTGGGTGGTCGTTTAATGGGAGCTAGAGCAGGAATCGGTGGAACTTATGCTGTTATGCCAGAATTATTTTTACAATTAAATCAGTTTATCGAAGATAGAGAAATTGATTTAGCTAAGGAATTACAATATGTAATTAATGATATTATTGCTTTAATGGTGTCATGTTATGGAAATATGTATTCTGTAGCAAAAGAAATTTTACGAATTAATGAAGAAATGGATATTGGCTCAGTAAGAGCGCCTTTAACACCATTTATTGAAAGTGATTTTGAATCTATTCGGAGAGCTGCTTCATTAATTCAATTAACAAAAGAAAAATTTATTAAGTAATCGGAGATAAAACAATGAAAAAATATGTGGTGATTGATATAGGTGGCACCATGATAAAATATGGGATAGTTGACCAAAATGGAAGCCTGATAAGAAAAAATAAAATTCCTACAGAAGCAGAATTAGGTGGACCAGGTATTCTTTCAAAAGTAATTAAGATAATTGATGAATACCAAGATATATACTTGCTTTCAGGCATTTGTTTATCTTCAGCAGGTATGGTTGATTCAGAGAAAGGAGAAATATTTTATTCAGGACCTTCTATCCCTAATTATGCTGGAACAGAGTATAAAAAAATATTAGAAAAACGTTATAGTATTCCATGTGAAATTGAAAATGATGTAAATTGTGCTGGGATAGCTGAAGTTATTTCAGGAAGTGCCAAAGGAAGTAGATCTACTCTCTGTTTAACTATCGGAACAGGAATTGGAGGATGCTTCCTTATAGATTCTGAAGTTTTTCATGGTTATAGTAACAGTGCTTGTGAGGTAGGGTATTTACCTATGGGACAAGCTAGTTTTCAGGAATTAGCTTCTACAACAACACTAGTAAAAAATGTGGCTAAAGCTCATGGGGATAGCTCAATAGAATGGGATGGATATCGTATTTTTGAGGAAGCAAAGGCAGGGAATCAAAAATGTATTGACGCTATTGATCAAATGTCAGATTTTTTAGGTCAAGGGATAGCGACAATATGCTATGTAATAAATCCACAAACTGTTGTTTTAGGTGGAGGAATTATGGTTCAAGAAGTTTTTTTAAAGAATCGTATTGAAAGAGCTTTATATAAATATTTATTGCCAACTATAGCTGAAAAAATAAATTTAACTTTTGCTCATCATGGAAATGATGCAGGGATGTTAGGTGCGTTTTATCATTTCATGAATCGCCAGAGGCCATTGAAGGAGTGTAGAAGATGATTGAAACTATGTCTTTAGATGAAATGAGAAGGTATAAAGGTCGTCAAACTTTGCCTCCAGATATGGATGCTTTTTGGAAAAATCAAATAAAATCGGTTGCAGAGATTCCGTCATATCAATTGAATTCGTGTGATTTCAATTTAGAGTTTGTAGATTGTTATGAATTGATATTTAATGGAAATAATGGTTCTAGCATTTATTCTAAATGTCTATTTCCAAAAGGGGTAAGCAAAGCCCCAGTAGTATTCTATTTTCATGGTTATCAAGGACAAAGTCCTGATTGGACAGAAAATCTAAAATTTGTATGTGCTGGTTATGCAGTAGTGTGTATGGATGTAAGGGGACAAGCGGGTAAATCACAAGATTTAGGGAACTTCAATGGAATGACAGTAAAAGGGCAAGTTATTCGTGGGGCAATTGATGGACCAGAACGTCTGTTTTATAAAGATATATATTTGGATACGTATCAATTAGTGGAGATAGTAGCTTCATTAGATTTTGTAGATGAAACCATGCTATTAACTTACGGTGCTTCACAAGGAGGTGCATTAGCTTTAGTATGTGCTGCTTTAAATAATCGAATTAGTAAAACAGTAGCAGTGTATCCTTTTCTTTCAGACTTTAAGCGTGTATTGGAATTGGGAAATAATTGCGAACCCTATGATGAATTGTTTAGATATTTTAAATTTTCGGATCCATTGCATCAAACAGAAGAAAAATTTTTGAAACATCTTTCCTATATTGATGTGAAAAACTTAGCTCATATGATTCAATGCCCTATAATGATGATAACCGGATTAGAAGACAATGTCTGCCCACCATCTACTCAGTTTGCTATTTATAATCGTATTAATACAAAGAAAGAGATAATTGTATTGCCAGAATATAGTCACGAAGGAATGAATGTATTTATCAATGATTTAGTTTATGATTATCTATTTGGTTCAAAAATTTTTAAGAAATAGAAATTATAAACCAAGTTATTAAAAATTGGTTTTATGAGTTACTAAGATTCTCAATTCAATTTAAGTAGTTTTTTCTAAAAACATTTTTATATGCTAGCAATTGGATAACAGTCAAAAAAATCCTTTATCTAATATGAGATTGGTAGCTACCTATCAGTACGAAAAGAGTTTTTGGCTCTTTGTTAGTAGGTAATGATGAGTTATAAGATATTTAATCTGGGTCAGAATGAACTTCATTCTGGCTCAGATTTTTTCTTATTTACTGATTAAAAAGGCTCTTTGTCAATAAGGACTGATGGGTTGTACAAAATCAAATCTGGGTCAGAATGAACCTCATTCTGGCT
>NZ_JBDGBK010000111.1:0-8963 GCF_040910045.1 Enterococcus sp. RTP21361st1_A6_RTP21361_211029
AAAAAAAATTTCTTCACCCTTATTATAAACGAAGAGAGACTTTTTTTGCCATTTTTTGGTTTATTTTCATATAAAAATATAGAAAAGACACCCTGAAATCCTTTAGAATTAATTTGGCTACCAATTCATAGGAGGATTCAAGATGTCTCATACTCAGCTTATCAAAGATACCCTAAATATTCTAGACCTAAATATCTATTTCGAGGAAAATTGTTTAACTAAAGAAAAATACAAAGGGCAAATTTGCTTGATTTACAAAGGAACTCTTCTGTACAAGCCAGAAGAGTGTTCCCATTGTCTTTGTGTCGTCCCCTCTAGGATCATTCGTTGGGGGACGACAACCGTTCGGTTGTTACTGAATGATGTGTCTGAGTATCGCACTTATCTGGAGCTGAAGAAACAACGATTTAAATGTAAGTCTTGCCAAAGAACATTCGTAGCGGATACCTCTGTTGCTGAAAAACACTGTTTCATTAGTCAAAAAGTTCGTTGGTCTGTCATTGCTCGCTTAAAAGAGAATACTTCCATGACGGAAATCGCTCGTCAGAAAAATATTTCCACTTCTTCGGTCTATCGTGTCATGAAGCGATTCTACCGCCCATTGAATCCTTTCAAACAGACTTTGCCAAAGGTCTTATGCTTTGATGAATTCAAATCGGTTCGAAGTGTTGCCAGTGCAATGAGTTTTATCATGATGGACGGACAAAGCCATGCATTATTGGATATTGTCGAAAATCGACGCTTGCCTTATTTAGAACGCTATTTTTCTCGGTTTTCATTAGCGACTCGTGAAGCCGTTCAATTGATTGTTATTGATATGTATGCGCCTTATGTTTCGTTGGTGAAAAAGCTTTTCCCGAATGCTCAGTTGATCATCGATCGTTTCCACATCGTCCAACATATTGGCAGAACTTTCTTGAATCATCGAGTGAAAGAAACCACGGTACGACTTAAAGGAAATTCCCACTCTCAACGAGGGTTAGGGAAAAAATTGAAGCGCTATTGGAAACTCCTACAAAAAGAAGAAGCAAAGTTAAACTATGAAAAACGGGTTTGGCGTGCCAGTTTTAAAGATTATTTGACTGAAAGTGAGATTGCCGATCGACTGTTAGCTGCTTGTCCCAACTTACGCCAAGGCTATCAGTTATACCAAGACATTCTTTATGCGGTAAAGAAAAGAGATCAGTCACTATTTGAGGATTGTTTAACTAGAGACATTAGCGGTCTGCCAGAAACCTATACAACCACTTTACGAACGTTTAAAAAGTTTCTGCCACAGATCCAAAATGCGCTTCACTACAGCTATTCAAACGGACCATTGGAATGCTTAAACAACCACATCAAAGTATTAAAACGCAATGCGTACGGCTTTCGCAACTTTTACAATTTCAAACTACGAATTATGATTCGTCATGGCAAAACATTTTTAACCAAATAAACAGAACAGAAAGAGGTTTTCTTCTTTCTGTTCTGTCCAAATTATTCTAAGATTTCTCTTTACCAACATCATTTGACAAAGAGCCTCTTTTCATTAGTCGCGGCGATTGTTATTGCCGAATAAAATAATCAAACGTAGTAATTGCAGCAATGTCGCAACTGCAGCTGCCACATAAGTCAAGGCTGCAGCAAACAATACTTTACGGGCCTGCGGTACTTCTTCTTCCGTTAAGAGACCGCCATCGGCTAAAATCCGTAACGCTCGTCTTGAAGCATCAAATTCGACTGGCAACGTCACCAATTGGAAAATAAATGCTAACGAGAATGCTAATATCCCCAGATTGATTAGGAAGGACCCTCTCAAAAGAACCCCGATCAAAATCAACGGGATCGACACCGCGGAACCAATATTAGCTACTGGGACGATCGCATGCCGGATACGCAATGGGAGATACCCTTTAGCATCTTGCACAGCATGCCCGCATTCATGGGCTGCCACTCCGATTGCTGCCACAGAAGTTGATTGTGCAGTTGCTTGAGATAGACTTAGCATCTTGTTGCCGGAATTATAATTATCAGTCAAATCTCCTGCGATAGCTTGGACGCCGACATTGTTGATGCCTTGGCTTTCCAAAATATACTGAGCCGCCTTGGTCCCGGTGATATTGTTTCTACTGCTTATTTTATCGTATTTGCTAAACGTGCTTTTAACGTATGCTGAAGCCGCCATCGAGATCACCATCCCGATAATGACTAAAATGAATGTTGGATCATAAAACCAACCAAAACCGTATCCACCGATTCCATACACGATGAAATCCCTCCCTTTCGTCTTTGACCTTATTTTACCATTAAATGGATGAAAATATTATGAAGAGGTATGGAAGATTCTGTTTTTAAAGTTTTTTTACAAATTCTGCCTTCAATTTCATGGCACCGAAACCATCGACTTTACAGTCGATATTGTGATCCCCTTCTACCAGACGAATGTTTTTGACTTTGGTTCCTTGTTTGATGGCACCAGAAGCACCTTTGACTTTCAAATCTTTGATGACCGTCACGGCATCGCCATCCTGAAGAACATTTCCGTTGGCATCTTTGACGACAGCAGCAGTTTCTTCTGTTTCCTGCCATTCATTGCCACATTCAGGGCAGACAAACAAGCCGCGATCCTCATATGCATAGGCGGATTGACAAACTGGACAATTTGGAATTTGAGACATATTCTTACTCCTCATAGTGATGTATTCTGTGTTTATTCAACGATCGAGCACGATCGTGAAAAAATAAATATAACTGTAGCATACAAAATTTCTGACTATCCTGCAATATCCTGCACAAAAAAATGCAATCGATAGAACAAACTAAGTTCTATCGATTGCATTTGATGATCTTCTCAGTTCTAGCTAAAGATGGCTTCTAAGAATAAGGCTTCCATAAGAACTGTCGCCTAAATGATTCTATGAACAGGATAATTCCGTCGCAAGACCACCCTCAGTCTAAAAATAGATTTTCGTCTAAAATACGCCCTTCAGAAACAAAAATCGCATCCCCAATCAGTTGGAGCTCCTCTGATGCAACTTCGACTCGCAGCTCTCCGCCTAAAACATGCAGCACAAGATTGGCTTGCGTTTGTTCCCGGCGTCGCGCCACCGCATAAGCAGTTGCCCCAGAGCCGGTCCCACAAGCATACGTAAAGCCCTCGACTCCCCGTTCATAGGTGCGGACAACGAGCTCCCCAGCTGAATCGGCATCGTAGAAATTCACATTGGCGCCTTTAGGAAATGCTGACCAATAGCGAATCCGTTGTGCTAAATCTGTCAATGCATCGAGGGATGTTTCTTGCAGACCGGGATACTTCACCACCGCATGAGGGATTCCTGGATCACCTAACTCGATATAATCAACGACAGGAACCTCTCTGTCAGCGAAAGGTTGGTCAAACTTCGCAACGGTGGGGGGATTTAACGTCACTTTGTACTGTTGCCGATCCAATCGCCAAGCAGGAACAGGTCCTGCAACGGTCTCGATCACCATTGCTTCTGAAGCAACCTTATTTTCATAAGCATAGCGAGCGATACAGCGTGCACCATTGCCACACATTTCCGCTTCCGTACCATCCGCATTATAAAAACGCATGCGGAAATCTCCCGTTCCTTCGGGATGATCGACAGCCATCAACGCATCTGCGCCGATTGAAAATTTCCGCTGACAACCTTGAGCCGCTAACTTAGCCAACTGTTTCGAAGAAAAATTATAGCGACGATTGTCGATCACAATAAAATCATTTCCGGCACCTTGCATCTTGGTATAAACGATTTCCATGATTTCACCTGCTTTTTTTTATTCTTTCATCAAAAACGAAGGGATACGTTCATTTTGAATCAACTGCTGGAAAGTCTGACGTTCAACCACCAATTCCGCGTGCCCCTTTTCAACAAAAACTACCGCTGGAATCGCAAGTTTATTGTAATTGCTAGCCATTGAATAACCATATGCTCCCGTCGCAAAAGTCGCAAAAAGATCTCCCGTCTCTACTTTGGGTAATTGCAGATCTTTGACTAAGATATCCGTGCTTTCACAAGCCTTGCCAGAAATCGTAACTGTCTCTGTGGCAGCTTCTGCTGCCCGATTGGCTAGAATCCCCGTATATTCAGCTTGATAAAGACCGGGACGAATGTTATCTGTCATGCCGCCATCAATACTGGCATAGGTTCGAATCTGTGGCAATGTCTTGATCGTACCAATAGTATGCAGACTGATACCTGCTTCCGCTACAATACTACGCCCAGGCTCGATCACCACAGTCGGACGTTGGAGCTGATGCGCTTGGCAAAACGTTTCAATCGTCGCCATCACCGGGTCCAAAAAGTAAGAATAGGGTTGACGAATATCCTTTTCCGTATAGCGGACACCAAATCCGCCGCCAACATTCAACTCTTTAACAGTATAGTCAAATCGATGATGGATTTCTAGAACTAATGCTAGCGCAGCCTCTGTCGCAGCAATATGGGAATGATTGTCAGACAATTGACTTCCGATGTGGAAATGCAACCCATAAAAATCGATTTCCGGTGCGTCAATCACTTCTTCAATCAAAGGAAATAAAATCTCTTCATCCAATGGGATCCCAAATTTCGAATCTTTCTGTCCAGTTGAAATAAACGCATGGGTCTGGACATTCACTTCTGGTGTGATTCGGAACATCACTTTTGCTTTCCGCTGTTTCTCTTGACATAGCGCTCGAATCAAACCGATCTCCTGACTGCCATCGACAATGATCCGACCTACACCATAATCGATCGCTAATGCCAATTCATCAATAGATTTATTGTTGCCATTGAATTCGATTTGTTCCGCTGGAAATCCTGCTTGGATGGCTGTGTATAGTTCACCGCCACTAACAACATCCAAAGACAGGCCTTCCTCATCAATCAACCGCAGCATGGCTAGTGTATTGAAGGCTTTCGAAGCATAGGCAGCTCGGGTGTTTTCATAGCGAGACAGAAATTCCTCGCGAATAGCACGACATTGAGTGCGAATCTCGGTCACCGAAAAAACGTACAAGGGTGTGCCAAATTCTTTTGCTAATGCCACTGTATCGCATCCATCCCAAAACAGGTGATTGTCTTTAATCTCTTTGATCATTACTGCGCTCCTCTCTTAGTACCTGACTCTGATTCAATCTTTCAATCAATCGCAGGTAGCACTCAATGCCTCCTAATAAGACTTTCTCATCAAAATTCATCTTGCTGCTGTGCAGCGGATAGGTATACCCTTTTTCTTCATCCCGAGTCCCGACAAAGAAAAAGACACCAGGGATCTCTTTTTGGTACATGGAGAAATCTTCCGCTAACATGTACGGCGGTGTCTCGATATAACTGTCGCCAGCAACATCCCGAACAGCATCTACCATGTCTGGATCATTGTCTACCACCCGATACAAGTGTTCGAAAGAAACTTCTGCTGAACAGCCATACCCTTTAGCAATCTCTTCAGCCGCCAATTTTACTCGTTGCGTCAATGTTTCATAGACCCCATCTTCAAAAGCCCGCATCGTTCCGTTCAACACGACTTCTCCGGGAATAATATTTTCTGCATCTCCTCCGCGAATCTTGCCGAATGTAATGACGGCCGAAGACAATGGACTAATGTTGCGAGAAACGATTGCATGGAGACCTTGAATGACCGCAGCTGCCGCTAAGATCGCATCGCTGCCTTGATGAGGTTGGGCCCCGTGAGCACTTTCTCCCAGGACTCGAATCGTGATCTCGCCATTTCGAGCCATCATTGGTCCCTTGCGGCAAGCAATCACACCTTCAGGATAGTCTGGAAAAACATGCAGACCGATAATCTGATCAATCGCAAAATCGGTTAAGATTCCTTCATCAATCATTAGCTGCGCACCACCAGGGCCTTCTTCTGCTGGCTGAAAAATCAACACAATGGTCCCGCGAACAGCTTCCGGGTAATCGGATAAGTACTTTGCAAAACCTAAAAGCGTCGCCATATGTCCATCATGTCCACAAGCATGCATTTTGCCGAGATGTTGCGAGGCAAAAGGAGCATTCGTTTCTTCCTTGATAGGCAATGCATCGATATCCGTGCGGAATGCTAACGTCTTCCCTGGTTTTTCACTGCGAAAAACAGCGATCAATCCGGTATCCAGAACCGGATAAATTTCTTTGATCCCGAAAGACTGCAACTGTTTAAGCAAATATTCCTTCGTTTTGAATTCTTCTAATCCTAACTCGGGAATCTTATGTAGTTCCCGTCGAAAACGAACCACGTCTTCGGTTAATTTCATTACTGCTTGAGATAATTGCATTCGTGGGCACCTTTCTTTCATTTGATCAGCAATATCGGCTGAAAATGTATGGATATCCACATTTTCATTGATATTGGATAATATTATAGTATATAATTCGAATAATCTATAGTATAAATAATCAAAATTTTTTGATTTTTAGTACAATTAGAGAAAGAATAAAAAGGTTGAAAGGATGTGGAGTAGTTTGACGATTTTTAAAGGTTCTGGCGTTGCATTGATCACCCCGATGTTTCATGATGGTTCGGTGGATTTCGACAAGTTGAAGTCACTGGTTGAGTGGCATATCCAGCAAGGTAGCGATGCATTGATCGCTTGTGGAACGACCGGTGAAGCCTCAACATTGAACGATGAAGAACACATTGCTGTTATCGAGGCGGTTGTCAAGCAGGCTGCGGGCCGCATTCCTGTGATCGGTGGCACTGGTTCAAACAATACGCAACATGGGATCCATCTTTCCCAAGAAGCAGAGCGTGTCGGTGCCGACGCATTATTGGTTGTAACCCCTTATTACAACAAAGCAACAAAAAAGAGTTTGGTTACTCATTACAAGGCAATTTGTCAAAGCGTTGAACTGCCTGTCATCTTATATTCGGTCGCATCAAGAACAGGAATGAACTTGACTTACGACATGGTTGCTGAATTAAAAGAGATTCCGAATGTCAAAGGAATCAAAGAGGCCAGTGGAGATATCTCACAAATTGCGTCTATCGCGCAACTAGTGGATGATGAATTTTCTCTCTATTCCGGCAATGATGATCAAGTCACACCAATCTTAGCATTAGGCGGTTCTGGTGTGATTTCGACGATCGGTAATATTGCCCCTAAACAAACAGCGACTTTGGTGGCAGATTTTCTTTCTGGAAATATTCAAGCAGCGATTCAGGAGCAGTTACGACAAAAACCTTTGATCGATGCGATTTTTAGTGAAGTCAATCCAGTGCCCATCAAAGCGGCAGTTTCCTTATTAGGAAAGTCTGACTTGCACTATCGGTTGCCATTAGGACCGCCTGAGAAAGAAACAATCAACCGTCTAAAAAAAGAAATGTCCGCTTATGGGCTTTTATAAGGAGGCAATCAAGTGAGACATATTTTATTGAGCGGTGCCAATGGTCGAATGGGAAAAGTTTTGCAGCACATGATTGCTGGACATGCTGAATTTGTGATCAGTGCTGGATTAGACCGTCACACGGAAGCAACTGGCGACTTTCCAATCTATTCTGCACCAGAAGCAGTCAAAGAACCTGTTGATTTGGTGATCGATTTTTCACATCATAGCAATGTAGCAGGCCTCCTTGACTTCTGTGTTGCCAACCAACTGCCCATCGTTGTGGCTACGACTGGTTTAAGTCAAGCAACCCAAGAAAAAATGGTCGCCGCTGCTCAAAAGATTCCTGTTTTTTATTCTGCGAATATGTCCGTGGGGATCAATGTATTGATCAAAGCCCTAAAAGCGATCACCCCACCTTTGGAAGCAGATTTCGATATTGAAATCATTGAAAAACATCACAATCAAAAAATCGATGCGCCAAGCGGAACTGCATTGTTACTGGCAGACAGCATCAATGAAAGTTGTCAAGAACCAAAAGAATATCTTTATGGCCGTTCTGGCAACGATCTGACCAATGATCGAAAACAATTAGGTATTCACGCTGTTCGCGGTGGCACGATCCCGGGCGAACACACGGTGATCTATGCAGGAGCAGACGAGATCATTGAGCTGAAACATACCGCATTATCACGGGATATTTTTGCCAATGGTGCGTTGAAGGCTGCCGAATATCTTGCACAACAACCTGCTGGACTATATGACATGGAAAATCTACTTGACAAGTAAAGGTGGTAACGTATGACTGAATTACAATTTTCTGATCCTTATCAATTAGCCAAATACATCAAAGAAGCCAATAAGCAGACCCCAGTCAAAGTCTATTTGAATGGTGATCTATCTACCTGTTCTTCCGAGACACTGAAAATTTTTGGGGCTGGCTCCTTTTACTTTATTGTTGGAGACAGTCAAGAAGTAGCTGATTTTCTAACGGCCAATCAAGATAAAATCACTGATTTCTATTTAGAAAATGACCGTCGGAATTCTGCGATCCCTCTGTTGGACTTAACAACAGTCGATGCTCGGATCGAACCAGGGGCTTTCATTCGTGATCAAGCAATCATTGAGAAGAATGCGGTCATCATGATGGGAGCGGTCATCAATATTGGTGCCGTTGTCGGCGAAGAAACAATGATCGATATGGGGGCGATTTTAGGCGCCCGGGCTACTGTCGGTAAAAAAGCCCATATCGGAGCTGGGGCTGTTTTAGCTGGTGTCTTAGAGCCACCTTCAGCTAGCCCAGTGATTATCGAAGATCATGTGTTGATCGGCGCCAATGCCGTAGTCCTTGAAGGTGTTCGTGTCGGTGAAGGTGCTGTGGTTGCTGCTGGATCTGTAGTAACAGAAGATGTACCGGCAGGGGCTGTAGTTGCTGGTTCCCCGGCTAAAGTCATCAAGATGAAAGATGAAAAGACGGCTAGTAAAACCGAGTTTCTTGACGACTTGCGGGGCTGATCTCGCCTGTTGCAACTTGCAAAAAAGCGTATGACCCGCGAGTCATACGCTTTTTTTATTGGCTCTATAATTTATGGGACTGATGAATCAGAATTGATTCTTCAGCCCCATTTTTATTTTAGGTATTAAAAAACA
>NZ_JBDGBK010000112.1:0-8916 GCF_040910045.1 Enterococcus sp. RTP21361st1_A6_RTP21361_211029
AATGAAGCCCATACCGATTATATTTTTTCAATCGTGATGGAAGAACTTGGCTTGATTCCCTCAATCGTTTTGTTAGGGATTCTCTTTTATATGGTAGGAAGAATGTTTTTGATTGGCATTCGATCAAGAGATTCCTTTAATTCCATGATGTGTATTGGGATCGGGACATTATTTATGTCACAGATCTTTATCAATTTAGGTGGGATCACCGGCTTGATTCCGTTAACGGGGATCACTTTTCCTTTTTTGAGTCAAGGAGGATCAAGTTTGTTAATGTTGTCGATTTGTATCGGCTTTATTTTGAACATTAGTGCAGAAGAAAAGAGGAAACAATATAGTTTGAATTATTGATCAATGGAATGGAGTGGTATGATGAAAAAAGTATTAGTCGCTAATCGTGGAGAAATCGCGATTCGAGTTTTCCGTGCGTGTGCAGAGTTGGGCATCAAAACAGTGGGTATCTACGCTGCAGAAGATGAATATTCAGTCCATCGTTTTAAAGCGGATGAAGCGTATCTTGTCGGAAAAGGCAAGCGCCCCATTGAAGCCTATCTGGACATAGAAGATATTATTCGCACCGCGAAAAAGGCCGGTGCCGAAGCGATTCATCCCGGTTACGGATTTTTATCCGAGAATTTAGCGTTTGCGCAACGCTGTGAAGAAGAAGGCTTGATTTTTATTGGACCTTCGACACACCATCTGGATATCTTTGGCGATAAAATCAAAGCCAAAACAGCTGCAATCGAGGCTGGTATCCAATCCATTCCAGGTTCCGACGGACCCGTCAACACTATTGATGACGTTTTGCTGTTTGCTGAAACCCATGGTTATCCAATCATGATCAAAGCAGCCTTAGGCGGTGGTGGCCGCGGCATGCGGGTCGCTCACGATGAGAAAGAAGCCCGTGAAGGTTACGAACGAGCGAAAAGCGAAGCGAAAGCGGCATTTGGTAGTGATGAAGTCTATGTAGAGAAATACATCAGTAATCCAAAACATATCGAAGTGCAAATATTAGGGGACAGTCATGGCAATGTTGTCCATCTATTTGAAAGAGATTGTTCTGTCCAACGTCGACACCAAAAAGTGGTGGAAGTCGCTCCATGTGTATCAATGAATGCTGCCCAACGAGAAAAAATTTGTCAAGCTGCGGTACAGTTGATGAAACATGTCGGGTATATCAATGCGGGAACCGTAGAGTTTTTGGTAGAAGGAGACAACTTTTACTTTATCGAAGTGAATCCTCGGGTTCAAGTAGAGCATACCATTACTGAAATGATCACTAACTTGGACATTGTAACGACACAAATTTTGATTGCTCAAGGGAAAGACTTGCACAAAGAAATCGGAATCCCGCAACAAAAGGATATCCACTTTGAAGGGGTTGCGATCCAGTGTCGTGTAACGACAGAAGATCCTGCCAATAACTTTATGCCTGATACTGGAAAAATCGATACTTATCGTTCACCTGGTGGTTTTGGCGTTCGGCTAGATGTTGGTAATGCCTATGCTGGCGCCGTTGTAACTCCCTATTTTGATTCATTGCTGGTAAAAGTTTGTACCCATGCAGCGACATTTGATCAAGCGATTCAAAAAATGATGCGCTGCTTGAAAGAATTTCGGGTTCGTGGAGTCAAAACCAATATTCTCTTTATGCGCAATGTTGTTTCTCATCCGCAATTTCGTTCTGGCGAAGCGAAAACGACATTTATTGATAATACTCCTGAATTGTTTGAGTTTCCTCGCATTCGCGACCGCGGAAATAAAACAATGAAATATATCGGTGAGATTACGATCAATGGCTTTCCGGGAATCGAGAAACAAAAAAAACCATTTTATAATGATCCAAGAATTCCGCAACAGATTGAGACATTGCCTGATTTCGTATCGGCTAAAACCATTTTAGATACTCAAGGTGCTGATGGCGTCATTCGTTGGATCAATCAGCAAAAAAATGTTTTACTAACGGATACGACTTTCCGTGATGCGCATCAAAGCTTGCTGGCTACACGAGTTCGTACCCAGGACTTCAAGAAGATCGCTGCGTTGACAGAAGAGGGGATTCCTCAACTATTCTCCAGTGAAATGTGGGGCGGAGCAACGTTTGATGTTGCTTACCGTTTCTTGACAGAAGATCCATGGGAACGGCTGCGTATGTTTCGTAAGAAAATGCCGAACACATTGTTACAAATGCTGTTTCGAGGATCAAATGCGGTGGGATATTCAAATTATCCAGATAATGTGTTAGAAGAATTTATCAAAGAATCTGCTGCGCAAGGAATCGATGTCTTCCGAATTTTTGATAGCTTGAACTGGGTTCCGCAAATGGAAAAAAGCATCCAAGCAGTAAGGGACGCAGGCAAAATTGCAGAAGCAGCGATCTGTTATACCGGAGATATCAATGATCCGACTCGTCAAAAATACTCGATCGATTATTATAAGGATATGGCCAAGGAGTTGCAAAATCTTGGTGCACATATCATTGCGATCAAGGATATGGCAGGATTGCTGAAACCACAAGCGGCGTATCGCTTGATCAGTGAACTGAAAGCGAGTATTGATGTACCAATTCATCTGCACACCCACGACACGAGTGGCAATGGCATCATCACTTACTCTGCCGCAACCAAAGCGGGTGTCGATATTGTCGATGTTGCTATGTCTGCAGTCAGTGGAGCAACTAGCCAGCCAAGTATGAGTAGCCTTTACTATGCGTTAGTCAACGGCGAACGTTGTCCAGAAATTAATGTCGATAATATCCAGCAGTTGAATCATTACTGGGAAGATGTGCGTATGTATTACCATCCTTTCGAGAATGGGTTGAATGCTCCTCAGACAGAAGTGTATAAACACGAGATGCCTGGTGGTCAATATTCGAACCTGCAACAACAAGCAAAAGCAGTGGGACTTGGGGAAAAATGGGACGAAATCAAAGAAGTTTATCATGAAGTCAATATGATGTTCGGTGATATCGTCAAAGTCACGCCATCATCAAAAGTGGTTGGCGATATGGCTCTTTTCATGGTACAAAACGGGTTATCTGAACAAGACATTTATGATAAAGGTGAAACCTTAAGTTTTCCAGAATCAGTCGTTACTTTCTTCCAAGGTGAACTAGGTCAACCAGTCGGCGGTTTTCCAAAAGAATTACAACGGATCATTCACAGAACGTCCTGGTGCGTTTGCTGAACCAGTAGATTTTGAAAAAGTCAAAGCCGAATTAGCAGAAAAGATCGGCTACCAGCCTAAAACAGAAGAAGTATTGAGCTATTTGATGTATCCGCAAGTCTTTTTAGACTACCGAAAAGCATATGAACAGTTTGCCGACGTCAAGGTCCTAGATACACCAACATTCTTTAATGGGATGCGATTAGGTGAAACGATCAATGTTGAACTTGAAAAAGGGAAAATCTTGATCATCCGCTTGGATGAAATCGGCGAACCAGATATTGAAGGCAACCGCACGTTGTTCTTTAACTTGAATGGACAACGTCGGGAGATCTTAGTCAAAGATCATTCGATCATCAGCTCCGTTCAAACAAAACGCAAAGCTGAGCCAACAAATAAAGAACAAATTGGTGCAACGATGTCAGGTTCTGTTCTACAAGTATTAGTCAAAAAAGGGGATCGGGTAGCGAAAGGACAAACCGTTCTAGTAACTGAAGCGATGAAGATGGAAACAGCGATCGAAGCTCGTTTCTCAGGTGTGGTAGAACACGTCTATGTTGCAGAAGGAGAAGCCATCACATCAGGTGATTTGCTGATCGAAATCAAAGAGAAGTAGGAAGTAGGTCTTGAAGATGAAACATAGAGGAATTTTATTTTGCTGCTTGTTTATTTTGGCGCTGGTCGTCGTCTATCTGCAGCCAGTATTTTTTCAGCGGGTTTCTCCTTCAAGACCTCTTTTTGATAATCCTGTAAAAGCGCCTACCAATTTGAATTATGAACCAATCAAAGCAGATGGCTTAGCAAAAGCGATCGGTGAACCTCTTTCTGATTTTGAAGAAGATTTTGGCTCGCCGATACGCACGTATCGCACAGGATATGACTTTGAAGTTCGCGTATACAATCACCTAGATGATCAACAATATCTCGAAATCAACACCGACGGCGAAAGTGTTCAGGCAATCAAAGTGATTGGCCAAGGCGGCGCATCCTTAGCCCCATTTTCGATTGGGATGACAATGACAGATCTTACAGAGCTTACGATGATCTATCCGAATTTTACATTGAGTCAAAATGATCGTTCAGTGAGTTTTGAACTTATGGAACAAGATATGAACTATCGTCCCTTAGTGGCGTTTGACAATGGCACTTTCGCGGTTTTGTTTTTTGATCAAAAGACATCGGAATTAGCAGCAGTCACTTATCTGGATCAAACGACATTATTGAAGCTGTCTCCTTATCAATTAACAGAAGGGGAGCTGCCGCTGTTTCAAGAGTCTCAAACAGTGAACCAAGAAACAGCTGCTCTTGAAAAAGAAACGTTAGCTTTTGTGATCATCCAAAAAATGCGTGATCAAAAAGAGCTGGAAAGTTTTGGGATGGCTTTAGATACTCATAGTGAAGCCAAAGATCTCCTTCAAGAAATCACGGAGAATCTTTCGGATCACTTAACATCTCAACGGATTCATGCCTATCAAAAAGCATTGACAGCAGAACGAACCAGCACCTTCACTCTGACCCAAGAAGAATGGCAGGATATTTTAAAGGAAAA
The DNA here is from genome assembly GCF_040910045.1 of Enterococcus sp. RTP21361st1_A6_RTP21361_211029. Taxonomy (NCBI): domain Bacteria; kingdom Bacillati; phylum Bacillota; class Bacilli; order Lactobacillales; family Enterococcaceae; genus Enterococcus; species Enterococcus sp. RTP21361st1_A6_RTP21361_211029. Next base: position 4,715 of record NZ_JBDGBK010000112.1, read on the forward strand.
GGAAATTTCAACCGTTTCTTCCATCTTTGAAGCACCTGTCTACGATCCGACATTTACGATTTTATCATGGTATAGTGATCCTTCGGTTTACAATGTTTTATCGAATCAAACCCCTGAGAAGATAGGAATTGCTTTTTCTAAAGCAAATATGGTAGTCTTAATCCAAGAAGATGAGAATGAACACACAGAGGATAGCACATCAGATGATTTATAATGACCATTTATATGCAATTGAAGACCAAATTGAACAATTAATTTCCAGTATCAAGAATAGTCAGTTGTTTCGCTCTTATTGTTACAACAAGAAGGCGATGTACCAAGACCAAGAAGTATTGGGATTAATTGATTCATTTGTACATAAAAAGACCGATTTTGAAAAAATCGCTGCTTATGGCACGTTTGCTCCCGGGTATAAAGAACAGCAGCGGGCATTACGCAAAGCCAAAAGGGCACTTGATTTGAATCCTCAAGTCGGAGAATTTCGACACAGTGAAAACCAGCTGCAAGTCTTGCTTGATGAGATCACAGTGTCGATTGCTGATTGTTTCTCAGAGGAAGTCAAAGTGGACGCTGGAAGTCCTTTTTTTCAATCAAAATCAACATGTGGAGGAAGTTGTCATGCAAGAGGAGACGAAAGAAACGTTTGAGATCCAAAAACGACGGGGACTGATCGTATGGGTCTATAGTTTACGCCAATTAAAAAATTTACGCAGATTCGGATTTGTCCATTATGTGTCACGCAAAATGAAATATGTGGTCATGTACTTGAATGAAGAAGACTATGAAATGAAAAAAAATAAAATCGAACAATTTCATTTCGTACGGCAAGTGGAACCTTCATATCGACCAGATGTTGAGATGAATTTTGCGGAAAAAATCGGCACTGACGCAGCATATCAAGTGAGTGATGATGGATTTGATGTGGAAGAAAAAAATACGACGATTCGACTGGCAGAAAATGTATAACAAAAGTTTGGGTGCCAATCGCACCCATTTTTGTTGCTCAAAAAGATGACGGTCACTGGAATACTTTTTTAAGAAATTATGGAACCTTTGGAGGAACGCATATGCGTGTTGTTGCAGGAGATTATCGAGGAAGAAAATTGAAGAGCTTAAGCGGGGATAATACCCGACCAACCACCGATAAAGTGAAAGAATCGATTTTTAATATGATTGGTCCTTATTTAGATGGCGGCTTGGTATTGGATTTATTTGCGGGCAGTGGCGGATTAGCTATTGAAGCTGTTTCTCGCGGCGCCGCACATGCCATCTGTGTCGATCGCAGTTATCCAGCGATTAAGATTATTCGAGAAAATATTGGCATCACAAAGGAGCCCGAAAAGTTTACTGTTTTAAAAATGGATGCCAAACAAGCCCTAAAAGAATTTGTGGGCACTCAACAGCAGTTCGACTATATTTTTTTGGATCCTCCTTATGCGAAGCAAGAGCTGGTTTTGCAGCTGGAACAAATGGTACAAGCGGATCTTATGGCAACTCATGCGGTCATTGTTTGCGAAACAGCAAAAGAAGTGGATTTGCCAGAGAGGATTGGCACATTGGTCCAAAGTAGACGGCAGGTTTATGGGATTACGGCAGTCACGATTTATAGAAATGAGGGATAAGATGAAGAGAATAGCATTATTTCCGGGCAGTTTCGACCCATTGACTGCTGGTCACGTAGATCTGATCGAACGGGGAGCTTCCCTTTTTGATGAATTGATCATTGGTGTCTTTGTGAATACTAGTAAAGTCAACTTCTTTACCGGTGGCGAAAAAGTGGAATTGATCACTGAGGCACTAGCGCATGTCCCGAATGTTCGCGTTGTTGCGCAAGAGACGGAATTGACCGTTACGGCTGCCAAAAAAATGGGTGCCCAATTTTTACTGCGAGGAATTCGGAGTGTCAAGGATTATGAGTACGAACGAGATATCATGGAAATGAATCACCACTTAGATCCGACGCTCGAAACAGTCTTTTTATTGGCAAATGCCAAATACAGTTATATTAGTTCAAGTTTGCTAAAAGAAATCTTGCATTTCGGTGGCGATGTGGAAGCCTATTTACCACCAAATATTTACCAAGCAATCGTAAAGAAGCGTGATGCTCATGAATCTTAAATCAACCGTTAAATATACCTTATTACTTGTTGCAGCATTAGTAGTTGCCGCCTGTGCCTTTTTACCAATCCCTTATTATATTGAACAGCCTGGGGCAACGATCAATTTGAAAGAACTAATTACAGTCAATGACCAAAAAGATCAAAACGATGGCTCGTTTTCATTGACCAGTGTCGGTATTCGGCAGGCAACCGTTTTTACGGCAATTGGCAGTAAATTTAATCAATTTCAAGACTTGGTTTCTGAAGAAGAACTTTTTGGCGGTGCAACGGATGAAGAGTACAATCGGATCCAACGTTACTACATGGAATCCTCTCAAAATAGTGCCATTGAGCAAGCACTGAAGCTAGCAGATATTCCCTACACAATGAACTATAAAGGTGTTTATGTTATGGGTGTAGAGTCCAACTCTAGCTTCAAAGGAAAAATTTCTGTTGGTGATACAGTAGTAGCTGTCAATGGAAAACGGTTTGACAACAGTCAAGATTTTATTGATTATGTTCAAAGTCAAAAAGTCGGTGATAAGATCCAAGTGACGTATCTCCAAGATGATGTAGAAAAAGAAGCAACCGGATCGCTGATTGAATTGCCATCGAATAAAAAAGCCGGCATCGGCATTTCGTTAGTTGACCATACGGAAATAAGTTCAGATCAAGATATTGTTATTGATGCAGGAAATATCGGTGGGCCATCAGCAGGCTTGATGTTCACATTAGAAATCTACGAACAATTGACGCAGCAAAACCTGCGTAAAGGGCATAATATTGCCGGTACTGGAACGATTTCCAGTGACGGAACCGTTGGCCGCATTGGTGGTATCGATAAAAAAGTAGCAAGCGCAAGTGAAAGTGGTGTAGAAATCTTTTTTGCACCAGAGGATGAAATCACGAAGGAAGAAAAAGAAGTTGATCCTTCGATCAAAACAAATTATCAAGAAGCTTTAGCAGCTGCGAAGAAACTAGGGACTGACATGAAGATCGTACCAGTCTCAAATGTGCAAGATGCACTAGATTATCTCAAAACGCTTAAATAAAAAATTTTACTTAACGAAATAGAAGCAAGAATCCATCAGGAAGCAAGAATCATCAGATAGAAAAACAATTTATCAAGTCAAGATTGTATCCTAACGATCCAATTGTAACGACGGAACAAGTTTTCTAGCATGGAAGAGATCTTGCTTCTTTTTGTCTGGATTTTTTTAATGAAGGTAGGCTGGATGTCATCGGTATGCTATACTTTTAATCAAGGAGTGTGAAGACTGTGGAAATCAAACGACAACAACCAATCGTCGAAGCTTATCATTTCGATATGAAGCCTAAAGACAAAGAAATGGAAACCAAATTGAATGTTGGCTTTGCCCCGTTGAAGGTACAAGATGAAGAGTATATGAAACAAAATAGTATTATTGGCGCCCGCTTGGAATTTCAACTCGTTTTTCCTGAATATGTGCTGTCCGGTCGGGTAGGGCAGGTCAATCACATCTTGAACCGGCAAGTCCGTTCAGGTGAAGACTTAAGCAAAGCGGAGACAGACCGCTTAGTGGAGCCGCTGTTTGATATTATCAAACGCTTAACCTATGAAGTAACAGAAATCATTACCGACAAACCAGGTCTGCAATTGAATTTCAATACTTCAAATGAAGCCTCAGAAACATCAGAATCATCAACAACAGAGGAGTGAGAGATATGTTTGCGAATCAAATGCAGATCATATTATATGTAGAGGACGTGCCCAAATCCGTTGCGTTTTGGCAATCATTGGGATTTGAAATCATTGATGAGCAAACGGCAGATGGGACTTCTATCGTTGAAATAGCACCAAGCAGCGAATCAGATGCTCGTTTTATGCTTTATGATAAAGGCTTTATTGAAGCCCATTCTCCTGAAGTAGCATTGAACTCACCATCGATCATGTTTTTTTCGGAAGATATCACAACGCTTTACAAGAAATTACTAGATACAAATGTAGAAGTTGGCGACCTGATCCAGATGGAAGAACGAATGGTCTTTAATTTTGCAGATCCAGATGGTAATTACTTTGCTGTTTCTGGAAAATAAAAAAAGAGAATTCCCAGTACTTAACTG
>NZ_JBDGBK010000113.1:0-8745 GCF_040910045.1 Enterococcus sp. RTP21361st1_A6_RTP21361_211029
GTTGTGGACATTCAGTTGCAGCTGCAGAACAATTAGGTTTTGCTGATAAATTCACTCACATCTCAACAGGTGGCGGTGCTAGTTTAGAACTTCTAGAAGGTAAAACTCTTCCTGGATTAGCAGCAATCAACGACAAATAATCAAGCAATGACGCGGCTGCGTTGCAATAAGCAGCCGTGACCCTTAAATAACAAAGGAGTGCCAGAAAAATGCGCAAACCAATTATTGCCGGAAACTGGAAAATGAATAAAACTGCGAAAGAAGCAAAAGAATTTGCTGAAGCAGTCAAAACAAAAATTCCTAGCAACGATAAAGTAGATTCTGTTATCGGAGCACCAGCGTTGTTCTTGGAAACATTAGTAACAGCTGCAGAAGGTACAGAATTAAAAATTGCTGCTCAAAACAGCTACTGGGAAAATGAAGGTGCCTTTACAGGAGAAACTTCACCAGCTGCTTTAGCTGACTTAGGTGTTGACTATGTAATCATCGGTCACTCAGAACGCCGTGAATATTTCCATGAAACTGACGAAGACATCAACAAAAAAGCGAAAGCAATTTTCGCAAATGGTATGATCCCAATCCTATGTTGTGGTGAATCTTTAGAAACTTACGAAGCTGGAAAAACAGCTGAATGGATCGAAGGACAAATCACTGCCGGTTTAGAAGGATTGACAGATGGCCAAGTCAGCAATCTAGTCATTGCTTACGAACCAATTTGGGCGATCGGTACAGGTAAATCAGCAGATGCACAAATTGCTGATGAAATCTGTGGTGTTGTACGTCAAACAGTTGAAAAATTATACGGTAAAGAAGTTTCTGATGCTGTACGTATCCAATACGGAGGTTCTGTAAAACCTGAAAATATTGCAGAATACATGGCAAAAGAAAATGTAGATGGAGCATTAGTTGGCGGCGCAAGCTTGCAAGCTGATTCATTCCTAGCATTGTTGGATGCAGTAAAATAATTTCATTCTCATGAAAATATTGTTTGCAGAAAACAGCTTTTTTCACTACAATTAAGATGTTCGCAAGGGAGATTCCCTTAAGATAAAACAAACTCAAAGGAGAGACAAAACATGTCAATTATTACTGATGTTTACGCACGCGAAGTCCTAGACTCACGTGGTAACCCAACTATCGAAGTAGAAGTCTACACAGAATCAGGTGCTTTCGGCCGTGGAATGGTTCCTTCAGGAGCTTCAACAGGTGAACACGAAGCAGTTGAATTACGTGATGGCGACAAAGCTCGTTATGGTGGTAAAGGTGTAACGAAAGCAGTTGACAATGTAAATAACGTCATTGCTGAAGCAATCATCGGCTACGATGTACGTGACCAAATGGCTATCGATAAAGCAATGATCGCTTTAGATGGAACTCCTAACAAAGGCAAATTAGGTGCTAACGCAATTCTTGGTGTTTCTATTGCCGTTGCTCGTGCAGCTGCTGATTATTTAGAAGTACCTTTATACCACTACTTAGGCGGATTCAATACAAAAGTATTGCCAACACCTATGATGAACATCATCAACGGCGGATCTCACTCAGATGCTCCGATCGCTTTCCAAGAATTCATGATCTTGCCTGTAGGCGCACCTACATTCAAAGAAGGTCTACGTTGGGGTGCTGAAGTATTCCATGCGTTGAAATCAATCTTATCTAAACGTGGTTTAGAAACATCAGTAGGTGACGAAGGTGGTTTCGCTCCTCGTTTTGAAGGAACTGAAGATGGTGTTGAAACAATCTTAGAAGCTATCAAAGCTGCTGGTTTAGAACCAGGTAAAGACGTTTACCTAGGATTTGACTGTGCTTCTTCTGAATTCTACGAAAATGGCGTGTACGACTACACGAAATTTGAAGGCGAAAACGGTGTGAAACGTACAGCTGCAGAACAAGTTGACTACTTGGAAGAGTTAGTTAACAAATACCCAATCATCACAATCGAAGATGGTATGGATGAAAACGACTGGGATGGTTGGAAACTATTGACTGAACGCCTAGGCGACAAAGTTCAATTAGTTGGTGACGACTTGTTTGTTACAAACACTGAAATCCTTGAAAAAGGAATCAAAAACGGTATCGGTAACTCAATCCTAATCAAAGTAAACCAAATCGGTACATTGACTGAAACATTCAATGCGATCGAAATGGCTAAAGAAGCTGGTTATACTGCCGTTGTTTCTCACCGTTCAGGTGAAACAGAAGATTCAACAATCTCTGATATCGCAGTTGCAACAAATGCTGGCCAAATCAAAACTGGTTCTCTTTCACGTACTGACCGTATTGCTAAATACAACCAATTACTACGTATCGAAGACCAACTTGGTGAAGTTGCTGAATACAAAGGCTTGCAAGCTTTTTACAACTTGAAAAACAAATAATCTTTCGATGATTACATTGCTCTGAAAGAGCAGCGGTTGATTTAACAACCGCTGTGATTTCAGAGCTTTTTTGCTGTCTGGATTAAGTGATTTGAATCAAGACTTATTTTTCTCATGGAACAGAGAGCAGTCTTTTCTTCTTTATTTTCTTTTTCTAAAAAAAGAAATTATAGTTCTGGTTTAGCGAAACTCTATAATAAAAGAAAAAATAAATTTAGGAGAAATACATGGCGTATGATTATCTAATCGTTGGTACAGGACTATTTGGCTCGGTTTTTGCTTATGAAGCAGCTAAACGGGGACACTCGGTGAAAATGTTGGAAAAACGAGCACATATTGGTGGCAACTGTTATACAGAAAAACAAGTCGGAATTGACATACATAAATATGGTGCGCATATCTTTCACACATCGAGCAAAAAAATTTGGGACTACGTCAATCAGTTTGCTGATTTTTATCCCTATATTCATGAACCTATTGCAAACTATAAAGGTGAGCTATATAATCTCCCCTTCAATATGAACACGTTTTACCAATTATGGGGAACCAAAAGACCAGATGAAGCTCGCATCAAACTAATGGCTCAAATTGAAAAGACAGGAATAAAAAGACCCCGAAATTTAGAAGAACAAGCTCTTTCTTTGGTGGGGACAGATATTTATCATAAGCTGATCAAAGGCTATACGGAAAAACAGTGGGGACGAGGATGTGCTCAGCTACCTTCTTTTATTATTAAAAGACTGCCAGTCCGGTATACATTTAACAACAATTATTTTACGGATACTTTTCAAGGAATTCCAAAATTGGGCTATACAGAAATGATTCAAAAAATGCTTTCAAATCCACTGATTGAAGTTTCTTTAGAAACTGATTTTTTTGCAGACCGTACGCGTCATGAAGCATCAACCAAGAAGATTGTTTATACTGGAATGATTGACCAATATTTTGATTATTGTTACGGGGAGTTGGCCTATCGTTCTTTACATTTTGAAACTGAAACATATGATACAGATAATTATCAAGGAACAGCAGTCATGAACTTTACAGACAGTCAAACGCCCTATACGCGAATCATTGAGCATAAACATTTTTGTCCAGTTGTGACAAAAAAACAGTTGTCACGAAAGAATTTCCAAAAACTTGGCGGAAGGGAGACATTCCTTACTACCCAATTAACGATCAAATCAATCATGCACTGTATCGCAAGTATGAAAAATTAGCGCATCAGCAAAAAAAATGTTTATTTGGTGGGCGTCTAGCAAACTATCGTTATTATGATATGGATGATACGATTGCAGCCGCTTTAAAACTAGTCAAACATGAATTTCAAGCAGAGTAACTTCTTTTATGGAAGAGGTTGCTCTTTTTTTGTCCCGATTCTGGGACAAAACGTAACTTTTTTACTAGTTATGAAATAATGAATTGTCCTATCTTTTTAAAAATAGGACTAGGGGAAGCTTATAAAAATAGTTTTATGAAAGGGGAGAAAAATAAACGTAATGAGTAAAAAGAATAATTATCGAAAGTTGCTACGCTCCAATAAGAGTGAACGCTACAAGATGTATAAAAGCGGAAAACATTGGGTCTATGCAACGATCACTTCTTTTACTGGCATTGCTGGATTGAGTATCACACCAATCGTGGCGCATGCTTCAGAAATCACACCGCCTTTAGATGCAAGTAAAGAAGCAAATGCCGAGAACGTCTTGGCAAATAAAACGAATGCCAAAATTCCTGCTTCATCGACGCAAGAAAGTGAGGCTACTTCACAATCTGAAAGCATGCGTCCATCGGAAAGTTTTTCTGAATCCGAAAGCAACACTCAGTCACAAAGTGCGACAGAGTCAACGAGTGTAACAGAATCACAGAGTAGGAGTGATTCAGAAACTGAAAACAATGCTACCAGTATCGAGGCATCTCAAAGTGTTTCTGAATCAATGAGTCTTTCGGAAGAGAAGAGCGGATCTGAATCAGAAAGTTTGAGTATCTCTGAAAGTGCCTCGATTTCTGAAAGCGGCTCATTGTCGTCAAGTGCCTCAGAATCGACAAGTCTATCGTTGTCACAATCGACAAGTGGCTCTCATTCAACTTCAGTAAGTCAAAAGAACCAACCAAAACAAACTGTTTCCGAAAAAAATAAAGTGGAGTCACAAAAAGCACAAGATCTCTTCGATCAATTAGTACCCAAGAAAGTACAAGCGTCGGTTGACACCACGACGAATGCATTAGAAATTGTTGTCAAAGATGGCAAATCACCAAGCACATCTTTGATTCGGGCAGCACAACAATATGCTAGTGCCAATAATTTGATTGCTAGTTTTGCCATCACCACCCAATCAGGGCAGATTGTTAAAATCAATGTTTCTGCGGATCCAGATATGGGCCGAGAAGAATTTGAGCAGGCAATCAACGATGGTAACAAAACCAATTCACCTTCTGGGGTGACGGTTGATGTTCCGGACCAAGTGAAAAATAAGGAATTATACAAGCAAACAGCTATTGCTAATGGCACTTATGCAGCAGTGAATGACTGGGCTACGCTGAAAGCAGCATATGGAAATGCTTCGATTACCTATATTGAGGTAACCGCTAATATTACGGCAGCTACCAATGTGGCTACCCGTGATTTAGGATGGCGGGCAACGAGTGTGATTATTGACGGTAATGGGTTTACAGTCAATATGGCAGGAGCAGCATTTAATGTAGGGACAAGTTCTACAGTTCGCGGTTCTATCTTTACGATCACAGATGTGAATTTGATTCATTGGCAATCAGGTACCAACTCAGGAGACAGTGGCACAGGTAATGCAGATGGAGTGATCGATTCACGATCAGCAACCGGAGGTTATGGGTACTGGTACTTCAATATCAATAATGTGACTCTCGAAGGCCGAGATGGTGTTAGCGGGACAGATACCGCTTATCAACCACGACGATTGCTGGATGCAGAGGACAGTCACGTTACTTTATCAGGTAAAGTCATCGCAAATGTCAAACAAGAATTGATGCAAATTGGTGAAGTAGCAATAGCTAACGGAGCCCATGTAGAGTTGAATCGGACAGCTGGTACTACCGGCTACTCCATGTTTTACTATATGGCAATCCGTGGCAATAATGCGAGTGATACAGGATTCAATCACACCTTTAAAGTGGGCGATGGCGCGACAATTATTGGAAACGAGCTAAGTACCTATAACAGCAACAACTATCCCCTTGTCTATTATGGATTTAACTCAATTACTGTCGGAGATGACGTAACTTGGAAACAAGACGGTTTCCAAATGCTACTCGATTTTTCTCGTTACTCGGGAAGTCAATCAAATGACCGAACCGCAACTTTTGGTCAAAATCTGCAAATGACGGCAACTCGTACAGTAGGTTCCAACTCGCTAAACGTCACGAATAGAGCGGTTGTTACATTTAATGCAGGAACGGTACTTGATCTGCAACAATGGAATGCCAACACTGTTGTGAACGTGGCTTCCGGTGCAACAGTTCGCTTTATTTCACCGCGGGCATTGCACTTAGCCCGTCTAACTTCTTCAGGAGCTGTTTCGGCAGGTCGATTGATTACCGGTTCGGGAACATTTGTCATGAATAATTCTCAGATCAGTACATGGCAAGGCAGCAGTAGCCAAACCGCTGCTCCAGAAGGCAACCGTAACTTAAAATTCGTGGAAATGACTATTTCAGGTTCGACAACAACTATTAAAGATACGGCTGGAAATGTTACTACATCTAACATTGTAGACACTTCTACCCGTGAATTAGCGACTGTTGCGATTGCGCCAGGAACCGTAACCGTAAATTATGTTGATCAGTACGGCAATATTATTAAAACTGTTGATATGCCAATTGATCCAGACGTTAATTACATTGGTGAGTATCTTGATTTGCAAACATTGGAGTATGCCAATGAGTTAATGCCTGAAAATTATATGTGGGCAATCGGTACCCAAGTTGCTAGTTCAGCTAAAAATGATGGTCAAAGCGGCGGAGATAGTACGACTAATGCCGATAATGGGGACAGCTATGGGCAAGCGACGGTTGCGATTGTTCCAATGGAGAACACAAATTATACTTATAATATTTATGTATATGGTGTTGCCAATCATTCGGTTCAGTACCAATATGTCGACGTTAAGACTGGTCAAGTAATCTCTTCTGAGTATATGAATGTTGGTACCGAAGCTTCCGGAACAGATAGAATTCCTGCAAACTACGGGAATGTTATCGATTGGACAAATAGTTACTATACTTCGACTAATTTGCCTCCAGGTTACTATTATGCAACAGGTGCCGTATTGAATGGCAATGTACAGCCTGGATCTACTACAGTTGGAACTGAAGCGAGTCTGACAACCATTTACGTTGCAGCAGACACACAAACTGTCAATGTAACTTTTGTTAATTCAGATGGCCGTCCATTACAAAACCAAGTTGGCACAGTTGCTATCAATGGGACGACTGGTCAAGAACTAAGCTATTCTGACTTAATCGCGGATTACCTAACTCAAGCTGGTTATTATGCAGATCAAACTGGAACATTTGTTTTTGATAGTACTAGTAATAATGGCAGTACAACAGACAGTGATCAACAATTTATTACGATCACTCTTTATCCATCCTATCAAGAAGTCGGTGTCGTTGGTAATAATCAACCTGAATCAGGTCCTGCTACAGGGGAAGCATTTGAGCAAATCCCAGGAACTGTCACTGTTGGAAAATATGGTACTTCCGGTTTTTCAAATGAAAGTTTCACTCTTGGGGTGACAGATGCAGATTTAGAGAGAAACGGGTATATCTATACGGTTACAGGACCAGATGGAGTAGTCTACAATACATTAGCGGAAGCTATGGCTGCCAATCAAACTTTTGATACTACCAGCAATGGAGCATCTCAAACGGATTCTTCGCCACAGATGTTTACGGTCAATTATGAACAAGACCCGGTATCATTGTCTACGTCCGAGTCTATTTCGGGAAGCGAATCATTATCAGAATCCATTGTTACTTCTACTTCTGAGTCAGAAAGTGTTTCTCTTTCTCAATCAATTTCAGAAAGTGACTCATTATCAGAATCGATCTCTGTTAGTGATTCAGAATCAATTTCTACATCAATTAGTGCGTCTGTTTCAGTATCAGATTCAGAGAGCAACTCAGTGTCATTGTCTATTTCAGAAAGTGAATCTGACATGAATGACTCGACTTCTGAATCATTGTCAACATCAATCTCTACTTCAACTTCTTTAAGTGATTCAGAATCGGTTTCGATTTCATTGAGTGACTCAGAGTCAACGTCTCTTTCTATCAGTGAATCTGTTTCGGTATCAGACTCAGAAAGTGGTTCGTTATCTACATCTATTTCAGAAAGCGAATCAATGTCTCTATCAATTTCTATTAGTGATTCAGAATCGTTGTCAGAATCCCTATCTGAAAGTATTTCAACATCTATTTCATTATCGGATAGTGATTCAATGTCAGAAAGCCTTTCGGCATCAGAATCGTTATCTATATCAGCTAGTGTATCAGAGTCTGATTCGGAAAGTGATAGTTCCAGCTTAAGTGCGTCTGTTTCTGGATCATTGAGCAACAGTACAAGTGATTCTGAAAGTTTATCTTTATCAGAGTCAGTATCAGTTTCACTCTCGGAATCACTAAGTGAATCCACGTCACTATCTCTGTCAGAAAGTGACTCAGTATCAGAAAGTATTTCAGCATCAGAATCATTATCTGTCGCTATCAGTGAATCGGATTCTTCTTCCCTCAGTGAAAGCATTAGTTTAAGTGAATCTATTTCTGATTCGTTGAGTGCAAGCATGAGTTTATCCGAAAGTTTATCGGAGTCAGAATCGATCTCAAATTCAATTAGTACGTCGATGTCATTGAGCATTAGCGATAGTAATAGTGAGTCTAGTAGTGAATCAGCCAGCTATAGCGGCAGTACGAGTGTAAGTAATAGCGATTCAACAAGTGAAAGTATTTCTGCAAGTAATTCACTATCAGTAAGTATCAGTGAGTCAACCAGTTTGAGCACATCAATCAGTGATTCATCCTCATTGAGTACAAGTATTTCTACCTCACTAAGTGCGAGCGAATCTGCAAGTTACAGCAGTAGTACGAGCGTAAGTAACAGTGATTCGACAAGTGTGAGTACGTCAGTTAGCGAATCAACATCTACAAGTATCAGTGACTCAATCAGTGCCAGCATATCAGCTAGTGATTCTTTATCGGTAAGTATTAGTGATTCAACGAGCTTGAGTACCTCACTTAGTGATTCATTGTCATTGTGATGTTAGGATGATTTCATGGACACGATTTGGTAGAATCTAACTACTAAGAAAAGGACGTGTCCGAAGATGGCAAA
>NZ_JBDGBK010000114.1:0-8675 GCF_040910045.1 Enterococcus sp. RTP21361st1_A6_RTP21361_211029
CTTTTATTTTTATCGCCATCGTTAATTATTTATTACCTGTGCTCCTCTTTTCGCAAAAAAATCATTAAAAAGAGATTTTTTTGATTTTACTCCTTTTTATTAACAAAAATTAGAAACTTTTTAATGTTCTCAGAATACGCTTCCATCTTTTCTTCTAATATTTATTTTGTAAAAAAGTGAAATAAGAATTATTTTCTGAACAGTATTCTGTTTTTTTTAATCTTTAAAAAAAAACAGAAAAAAACTCCTTAAAAAAGGCGATTTTCACCGCTTTCTCCTTTTTAAAACAATTTTCAAAAAAATAAGCCACCAGAAATCGTGAATGATTTCTGGTGGCTTAGACCATTTTATGAGCTACTTCTAAAGGATCAATCTTGTAATTTCTTATGCATAAACAACGTTGTTTCTCGATAGTCATAGAAGATTTTTGAGAAGGCCATCAAATCACCTTCTCGCAAGTAACTGTCGTCTCGAACAACCAAACTAGGGCTCCCCGCGTTCATGCCAAAAAAAGCAGCTTGTTTAGCAGTCAGTAATTCACAGCGGATAAATTTATCGATGAAACTGACAGTCACTCCCTTTTCTTGTGCAAAATATTCAAACATGGAACCGTACATGGCAGATTCTGGGATCTGACCAACGATATCTGCCAGATAATAGGATTTCTCAATCAAATACGGCTGATCATCCAGTGTGCGAAATCGTTCAACTTCAATAAAAAGCTGATTATCAGAAAATCGCTGGTGGCTTGGTGAAAAATCGATCTCAGCGTACGAGACCAAACGCTGTGTTGCTTGAACGGTTTGAATCAGTTTTCCTTCTCTAGCAAGATCTTCGGTAAACCCAAGATCACTTTGGACTGCTTTCTGCTCTTGCGTCAATTGATCGTGTACATAGGAGCCTCTGCCTTGAATTTGGTAAATATAGCCGCGTTTACTCAATCTGCTTAGTGCTTGCCTTAAGGAATACCGAGAGACTTGATAGTGTTCCATCAATTCTTTCTCGCTAGGCAACTTTCCGTTGCGATCAGCTAAATCCTTTTTTTCGATTCGTGCGATTAAATCTGCAGCTAATAAATCGATCGTCCATTGTTTTGTCATTTCACTTCTCCCCCAATGTTGTACTACTCCTATTTTACCGCAAAAGCTATTGCCTTAGTGGGAATCTTTATTTCTTTAATATCATGAAGACAAAAGAAAACCCAGCTAAGACATGTTTAGCTGGGTTCTGCTGATTCAAACTTACACTTTCGGTCAAGCTTTTCCTTGTTCTTCTGCAAATAGTTTGCCATCATACATTTTGATGAATGGGAACCAAATAAGAAAAGCAACCAAGGCGCAAATTAGCGCAAGGACAAATGCGCGCCAATCGCCACCTGAACCGATAAACCCTGAAAGACCAATTGGGGTTGGCCAAGCGACTTGAGCAATCGGTGGTTTGACAAACCCTAAATTGATTGCAAAATATGCCACCGACATAGAAGCCATTGGTGCCAAAAAGAAAGGAATTGCCGTATAGGGGTTATACACAACAGGCATCCCAAATAAAATGGGTTCATTAATGTTAAAGAATGATGGGACGATCGCGGCTTTACCTAATGCATTTAGTTGTGCCGATTTAGCAAAAAACGCGATGAAGATAACCATGCCCAATGTTGCTCCCGAACCACCAATTGTCACAAAACTATTATTGAATTCACCGGCAAAAGCAATATTTGCACCGCTTTGGTTTTCAACCATGTTGGAAAGAACGATGGGCGTCAAGAATGAGGTCACGATCGTTGCTCCGTGGATTCCGACGATCCACAATGCATGCATCAAGAAATAGATAACTAACAACCCAACCCACGTACTCGTCAATTGCGAAACAAAACTAAAGGGAATCGCAATGACTTTGAAGATATCGGTCCCTAAAGCTACTAAAGCACCGTTGATCACGATCACGACTAAAGCAATCAACGCAGTCGGAATCAATGCAGTAAATGAACTTGAAACACCAGTTGGTACAGTATCAGGCATTTTGATGTAGATATTTCTCTTGACACAAAACGCGTAAATTTTCACTGCAATAATAGCCATAATAATTGCAGTAAAAATACCAGTCGTTCCTAAACGTGTCACACCACCCGCCATTTCCCAACCATCAATGATTTTTTGATCATCGGAAATAAGGGTCACAAGAGTCGCTACTCCGCCTTCAAATACTAATTGAGGTAGACACATGAAGAATGCCATCATTGACAACAAAGCCCCGTTTACAGGACTTAACGAAATTTTTTCTTCCTGCGCTTGGATCTTGGTATATTCATAACCAAAAACAATACAGAAATATAAGGCCAAGATCCCCATTGTTGCAGTATTTCCTAGCATATATAAACTTTGGATCTTATCAAAAGAAGCCGCCCAAATCGATGCTAAAGCTGGAAAACTTTGAGGTAAGACACTAATAATCAGGAACATTGAACCAACGATCGTAAACGGAATCGAAGCCATCCCGGCCGCCATCACCCCACGGACGATTCGAAATTGCGAGATTCGCCCCATTGGTCCCATTAAGTACTTATCCAGAAAGGTAAACATTTTACTATTTTCTGTGTTCATCTATTTTTCCTCCTTTATTCTCAAATGTCCGCAGATAGTTCAAGTAACTATCCCGATCTTTTTCGATCAACCATGCTTTTCGTTCCATATATAAACAACAAATCAATCCCAGAGTCAGACTAACCAGTAAAATCGGTCTGGCCGCAAGATTCAAAAATGGGAAAAATCCGTCTTGCCACCTTAACAGGATAAAAAGGATACCAGTAATGTTGACCCCTGTTTGAATCCAATAACCAACTTTAGTCAAGTGCAATCGATTTGATGTCTGCCAATATTTTTGTGTCTGTTCAAAGATGATGGCGCCATCGACCAAAAGCAAGAACACCGGTACCAGACCCAGCACTGTCCAATTTGCCAGACTAAGCAACGCCCAATAAAGATTGATAAAGAAAAAAATTGCTGTCATATAGCGAAAAATCAGATAGCGGTTAAATCGCATATTTTTTTGTGCGTACGCATTGGCACCGGACGACTGATTTTGTCCTCTCATAGTTATGATCCACTCCTCTCTCATCATTTTTATCGCGAATAATAACCGAACTTGTTCGAACAAGTTAATTTTAGCATAAATCAAAAATCATGCAAGCGATTACTTTTTGATGTTTGGTTGTAAAAAATAAACTCCTGAAGAAAATCGTCTATATTCGCACAACTTTTTAAGGACTATTCAGGTATCTTCCAGCAAAGTTTTGCTCTTGTGAAAACGGGGATTTTATGTTAAAAATGAATAAAAGGAATGTTGATTCAACAAGATGTTCGCTTTTCAAGTTGTAAAAAAGGTTTTTGGTGTAAAATACTTACTTTAAAAGGAGAAAGACGAAAATTATGGCAAAAGAAGTAACCTACGAATTTATCAAAGAAATTCCCAAAGCTGAACTCCATCTGCATTTAGAAGGAACATTGGAGCCTGATTTGAAATTACGATTGGCACAAAAAAATCAAATTGATATTGGTCAATCAACAATCGAAGAGGTGGAAGCAAGTTATCAGTTCGACTCCTTGCCTTCTTTTTTGAACATTTATTATCCAGCGATGAATGTCCTCCAAACAGAAGAAGATTTTTATGAATTGGCAATGGCTTACTTCAAGAAAGCTGCCGAACATCACATCACTTATGCTGAAGTTTTTTTTGATCCGCAAGCCCATACCTCTCGCGGTATTTCTTTTGAAACCGTCATCAACGGCTATTATCGAGCGACACAAGAAAGTGAACAAATTGGTGTACGAAGTGCCCTAATTATGTGCTTCTTACGGGATTTTTCTGCTGAATCAGCAGCAGAAACCTTAGAACAAGCACTACCTTTTAAAGATAAGATTTTGGGGATTGGGCTTGATTCGGATGAAAAAGGCAATCCACCACTGAAGTTCAAAAAAGTTTTTGAAAAAGCAAAAGCCGCTGGATTTCATTTGACGATGCATTGCGACATTGATCAGGAAGATTCGATCGAACACATTCGCCAAGTCATTGAAGAAATCCAAGTGGAACGAATCGATCATGGAACAAATATCGTAGAAGATGAACGGTTAGTCGATTATGTGCGGACGCACCAAATCGGATTGACGTGTTGCCCTGTCTCCAACAGTTTCGTCGTGGATGATATGAAAGGAAAAGAAATCATCGAGTTATTGGCAAAAGGCGTCAAAGTGACGATCAATTCAGATGACCCAGCTTATTTCCAAAGCTATATTTCTGACGACCTTTATGCATTGAGCAAAAATTATCAGCTAACAGAGGACCAAATCATTCAATTGGTCAGAAATGCCTTTGAGATTGCTTGGTTACCAGAAGAAGAGAAGAAGTTGTATCTAGCGGAAGTCGATGCTTTTGTCGCGGAGAAAAACAATTAATTTTTATTCTTATACAGGCAAAGCTGCACAAGGGTAAAACAAACAATCACTCCAAATACAGGATTGGAGTGATTGTTTTTTGCTTGTTCACTAAATATGAAGATCTTTCTTACAAAAGACCATGCCCGATGCCACGAACAGGATACACGCTCCAATCAATAGGACAAAGATTCCGATGAGACCACTACGATCTCCTGCGATCAAAGCATCTGGATCAAACAATGTAAAGAAAGTAAAATACTTTACTTTTTCTGCATTTCCGCCGGTGTTGGCAAGCATCTGTAAGACGTACATTAATGCTGGTATCCCACCGCCGACAGCAATACTGTATTTTGAATCATTAAAAACACAAGAAGCTAAGAAAGAGATTCCTGCGATAAACAACTGCAAACAAAGCAACCCACCATTCAGCAGCAACAGTTTGGGAATCTCGAGTTCTCCTTTAAATTGTAATCCGCAAAGGATCTCTAATGCAGTGCCATAGATGATCAAAAAGAAAATACCCGTTAAAAGAACCGACATCTGCGTCATGACAATCGTTCTCCGCTTGATGGGTGCTGCCAGAAGGGCCACCATCGCGTTGCTGTCCACATATTTGGCAATCAATGCATTCCCTCGAAGAATCGAGAATACCATTGGAAAAATGATCAAAATAAAACCATAGAGGTAAGAAGACATGAAACCCAATAATGAGTTAGCGCCGGCTTTCATGCCGACTGCCGACATCAATTCTGGCAGCATCTTGCGCATTTCTTCAAGAGACTGCATCATTTCTGGATTGTACATACTGACAATGATTGAGATGTAGAGGGTCATGACGGCACCAAAAATCACAAGCGTCAGGATGCTGCGGCGCAATTCGCGTTTGTAAAGGGTGAAATTGATCATTTCTCTTCACCTCCATAATAATCCATAAAAATCTGTTCCAATGTTTGACTCGTACTGACTTGAACTTGACTAGGTTGTGCCGGATCGATTTCTCCATTGAAATCTGCTGCAAAGGCTGCCGCCAGTTGTTCATTTGGCAAAGTGACGGTATAACGACGCAGATGTTTTTCTCTTAATGTGTCGGTGGAATCCAACGCAACTAATTTTCCGGCACGAATGATGCCAATTCGATCACAGGTCCGCTCAACTTCTTCAAACATGTGGCTAGACATGAGGATGGTTTTGCCGCGCTTTTTTTCTTCAGTAATTAAATCAATAAAACGTGACTGCATCAAGGGATCTAAGCCACTAGTAGGCTCATCTAAAATCAAGATCTCTGGGTCGTGCATGAAAGCCACAACGATGCCAATTTTTTGTTTCATCCCTTTACTCATTTTCTTGATCTTGCCGTTCGGATCTAACTCAAATCGATCAAGTAATTCTTTGGCCCGTCCATTTTCAGCATTTCCCCGATACTTTGCGATAAATTTAATAAATTCGCTTCCGGTCATATCATCAAAAAAAGTCATTTCGCCAGGGATGTAGCCTAAATTTCTTTGGATTTGTTCTCGTTGCTGCCAGCAATTCATCCCATTGATCAAACAGTTGCCGCTTTGAGGTTTGATGAACCCCATTAGATGACGGATCGTTGTGGTCTTCCCAGCGCCATTAGGACCCAGAAAACCAAACGCTCCTGCTTCCACAGAAAATGACAGGTCAAAAATTCCTTTGCCATTGCCATAATCTCGTGTCAGATTGGAAATATCAATTTTCCCCATCATTCATTCCTCCTATTGACCAACGTCTATTCACTAGCAAATCGTTTGCTGGTTTGCCCACTTGCTTTTTGATACTCCCGCTTTGCAAGTGATCAGTCAAGGCCCTCGGTCTTTGCCATACATATCGTATGATGATAGCCAAAGTATAGCCTATGTTGCTGTTTTTGACTACCAAAATATCCACCGTATTCTAGAAATAGTCTGACCAAAAAAAGCGCCTTTTTAAGTCGCGAATTGACGAAAAAAAGCGGCCTCTTCCATTCGAGGACCGCTTTATTCGACGATTGCTGTTAATATGATTTGGAAAAATGACGCTTCTCATTCAATTAGAACTTAAGGCACCAAATCATGGTCAACATAAAAGGAGTTTATCAAGTACCAAGAAAAACTGTCATTACCTGTCGATAATGCGAAAACAGTTTAGACAAAAGGTGCCTTTTGTTCCTTGATTTCAGTTTACAAAAAGAAGCTGCACGATACAAGAGGAACGAGTAAGAAAGCTCCTGTCTGGGTCCTTCACTTTTATTCTGACTAAATAGAACACCTATTTTTTGCTGCTTGTCGTCTCCTCGTGAATAAATTGCTGCCAACGGGCTCTCAACTTCTGACGATAATAATAGCGAGACTGTTTTGATCCCTCTTGATTGACGCAATCAAGCCACATTTGTCGTTCTTTCGGTTTCAGAAATGCCCAGAATTGCATCAGCAATAGATGATTGTCGATGTCTTCTTTCAGATCAATCGTTTCTTCCTGCTCTGATGTGATTGCTTGAATCAGTTGTTTTTGACGATTACTTTTTCGTTGTAAATCAATCACTCGCCATAGCAAAAAGCCAAATAGATAATTCACTTCATTTTCGTTGCGAAAGATCCCTTCATCAGGATACCTTCGTGCGCGCTCAAAGAGCATGAGTCGCAACTCTTGCAAATAATCTTCAAAATCTGGATGACTGGGGAAGATGCCCGCCCGAATCAGCACTTTGTAAAAGAGGCGCTCATAAGAAGCCATCAGTGTATGCCATTCTTTCATTGTATTCCTCCTTTTGCTTGGTGTTCCCGCGGGTACATTAACCATAGCAAAAAGAGGAAGTGACTATTTTTATCAAAAATCAATAAATCATTTGAATTATGCACTTTTTATTGCAAAAATAGTCAGATAATTTTATAGTTGAAGTATCTAAAATGAAGGAGTTTTTCTATGAAGAGATGCTACCCCCCTATAAGTTCGAATAAACTTGATCCTTATCGTCTGTCCTTTGAGCCAAAATGTAAACGATTCCTCAATTCTAGTGATCAGGCCACTTGCCAGGAACTTGCTGCTTTGATCCGTCCAACCATGACAATTGACTTCGAGAAAGAAATTTTTGCCATTCTGCCTTTTGTTCGTGATGATCGCACGCATTCTTTGATCATTTATCAAGACTATTGTTCACTTCTTCCACAGCCGCCATTTCCTATCATCAAACAGATTCTTCTCCATTTCCATTTTTATGAGTACGCGCTTTTCAAAGATACACTGTACCATTTATTCAGCCAGTCGAATATCAAACGTCAATACAAGATTCCTTGTGCAACTAGCGAATACAGCTTGCTACCACTAACAAACGCCACCAAAAAAGACACCATTTGGGTCAATCCTGGAAAAATCATGACGTTGTCCGCTGCTGGACCGCAATTGTTCATAGAACTGCACAATCAGTTCTCTTTCCCCAGCTCGGTTGAATCCCGTCGTCTAAAGCAAACCATGCTGATCAGTTTTCTTGCTCATGGCATTATCAAACGGGAACATAGCTATCAACTGCCTCGGGCGAATACTAGTCTCACTGAATTTCTGGACCTTTCTTTTTCTCCTCTCACCAATCATTTACTAGGGGAGCTTCATTTTCACGATCTCCCCGGCAAAAGAGGAAGTTTTAGTCTGATTTATCAAGATCTCTATGCAGAAGAAAGCCAACAAAAAATGCGACAAAAATGAGTGCATTTGGCCAAATTTTACTCTTACCAACGCATTTGATCCAAAAAGGGGCAATTGCAATTAATTTAAAAGAAAATGCAAAAGAAAAAAATTTTTTGATCTTTTCGCGTATTTTATTTTTGAGAAACAAAAAGGTACTAGTTTAAGAAAATAGTGCTTTAAGAAAAAATTACTTTAAGAAAATAGTGGCGGAATGCTGCGAAGGAGGAAAACTAGTATGCGTATTGTTAAAATTTCAGAGACAGAGATCTATGTCGAAATGACAGGGAAAGAATCATTTACAGTTACTTGCAGCAGTGAGCAGCTCGCTGAGCGATGGCTAGCGTTGTTAGAAGGTTTAGCCGAGTAGAGCAACTGATCTTCGAAGCAAGATCCGCAAGCGAAACCGCAAGTCAGCTGAACCCATTGGCAGTTGGCTGATGCAATGCCTGAAATGCCTTTCTTTTCTCAAAAGAGGACAGCAAGCAATGACCATAATAAAAAGCAGCGGCAAAAATGAAGTGTGTCCGAAAAGTTGACTTTTGGTCCAACTTTTCGGATCACTGC
>NZ_JBDGBK010000115.1:0-8445 GCF_040910045.1 Enterococcus sp. RTP21361st1_A6_RTP21361_211029
GTCTTGCATCAAGCATTGACCGTTTTCCAAATCTCGCAGGCGTTTTTGATTGCTTTCATCTTCCTGATCCAATCCAAAAAATTCCAAGGTTTTCTTGATTTCATGAATATCGGTGCTGCGAAAAGCAAACTTCAACCCGATATTATTTTTTAAACGTTCATCCAATAAATCGTCACTATTTTGCGTGACAAAATAAACACCGGCATTCATGGCCCGACCAGCACGCACGAGTTTATTCGATAACGTCTTTCCTTGCGCTACCTGAAGAAAACTCCACGCCTCATCTAAATCTACAATTTTGAAGATTTCTCGGTTGCTATGGATAAAATCCAAGGCAAAAGTTGAAATAATAATCAGCATCGAAACACTGAGTAATTCCATGGTGGTGTATTCTTCAAAAGTGGACTCTGCATCTGGTAAAACTAAATCCGCCACTTGAATGATATTCAACTGTTTATCCAAACTAATCGATTGCGTAATCGAACCATCTGAGAAAAGCAAGTGAGCAAAATCATAATCGGTAAAAGACTCGATATGATCGGCGATATTTTCCGCGACTGGTGAGCCATCGTTTCGAAGTTCGTTAATGACTTGTAATAGTCCTCGTTGATTACTCTGTGTAACGGTTCGAATGGCCTTGCGTAAAACGGGAAACTTCTCCCCATCACGGCTAGAAATCCCTGTTAAAAAGGTTAGGATATCAATCGCTAGACTTTCCGAGTCCTTCTTTTTCTTCATAATCACATAAGGATCAAGTAAGCCTTGATTTTCTGGTTTACTAGTTAAGTTGAGGATATTGATTTCATCCGCAATTTCTGGCAACGTTTCTTTCCAGCCACCTCGTTCTCCTTTTGGATCGACAATTACAGCTTGCCCACCGAAAAGGACGGCATAATAAACTAAGAGATTGTTACTAAAGGACTTTCCACCGCCAAGAGAACCGAGGAAAGCAGCAGCCAAAGCATTGGTTACTGAACCCTTGACTCCTTGTGAAGCCAATGCCGGTTTCAGGTAAACATTACGACCTGTATCCACATTGTAGCCAAAGTAAATGCCTTCTAATTCTCCTAACATTTGGGTAGCGCCAAAACCAAGACCGGCGAGAAAATCAGAGGTAACATACTGAATATAGTCATTCATGTATCGTTTACTAGAAGGCAAAAACTCTTCATGTAAGCCCGTCATATCGCCAAAGGGCCGAACTAGTTTCACATTGGTGTCATCATAAAAATCTAATACTTCATCACAACGGCGTTTTAGTTCATCTACTGATTCCGCACTCACCCGAACCACATAGCTTAATTTGTACATGGATTCCTTGGACTGATCCAAAGTGGTTTCCAATTCATCCACTGAATCTAAAGCATCTAAGACATTGGAATTCGTCTCATTGTCGGATTGATAAGCATGGTTGTCTAAATCTTTTAATTCCTTTTTCTTATTACGAACAGTAGCGAGTGCCTTTTTGTTAGTGACAATTTCTATATTCATACTCGTATCAATGGGAAATGTGAATTGTTGTTGCTGGTAATAAAAAAGTTCCGAAGAAGGAAAATCCATCTCTCCCACAATCGTGTTGATTGTCAGGTACGCTACATACGACTCATGATTCTCATGTTCCATGCGTAAGTACCTTGGTTTTTCTTCAATCAAACAACGACTTGGACGTAATAGGTCATAACGTTTCACTAGGGTTTCTAATTTCAGCTTTTTCTTTGGTAACTGAAATTCATATTCTTCAAATGGTGTACCTTTTTCGCCATAAATATGTTCAATCAAATACGTCAGATCACTCGGTGTCACCCGTCTGACTTTAAATCTCCGAGCTAATTTACTTTCCATTAGTTTTTCAAGCTTAGTATACCGACGAATTTCTTCATTGGATAAGGAAACAAAATCGCCCATCAAATGATGATTCACCCCATAGATAAATTCTTGAAACCCAGAAAAGAAAGATTTCTTGAGACTTTTTAGATTGACTTCTTCATCTATCGCAATTAGTTTAAAGCCAATAAAAAAGCGATAATCAATCTGACTATCGCCAATCATAGATACCAATGCATCTGTCTGTAGGTCAATCCGTTGTTTCGCGACTTCTTTGAGTCTACCGGTAATTTCCTTCTTCGATCGCTCTTGTGTGGCACGAATACTACTTTCTGTAGCAATTTGTAAGGCATGGATCTTGCCTTCACGATTTTGCGCAATCAATTGGTGAAAGTTATCATGTACTTGATATTTTTGTTCCGGTGACAAAAAGGAGTAGTTATAAGGCACTAACTCATAGTAAGCAAAACACTCACCTTCTTGGTTAAACACAAGATTGTTTTCGATATACTTAATTGGGTACATAGTTCACACTCCTCACTAAAGTGACAGGCTCGACCCATCGTTTCTTCTGTTCTTTGACTTTCTTTCCTGCAAACGTAACCTTAAACCGCAAGTGATAACTGATAAAAGACCGTAAAAATCCCAATGGTTTCTTGCCATCAAAAGTCTTTTGGGACATAAACCAAGTAACCGCAACCGGAATGCCTAAGTATTTTAAAAATGCCCCCTCTATCATAGATAGCGGAGGCACATGGGCAAATACGATGACAAACAGCAAGGACAAAACAAACCAAGCCATCTGGTTAAAGGTCACAGGAAAAGGCAACTGAAAGTCATTGATTGCGTAAATGACTTTTTCAACTGCCCAAATACTGGTGTAGCTTTTTATTTTTTTCATTGACTCATCTCCAAATATATTATTATCCATGTTGAAAATTCTGTTATAATTAAAGGCAGTTAGGAGGTAGATCGGTTTGAAACAAGAAGAACTTAATCTTAAATTGTATGAGCTATTATTGAAAATCCAAAATGAAGCAGATATACTCACAAATGCTGATATCTCAGAATCAGACGCAGAGCTTTATAAGTATATTATTTCTAAAGGATTAGTTCATAATTTAAAAATCGAACATTATTACAGCGGTCCAAATATAGATGCTAGTCAGGCAATAATCACAGATAAAGGATATGCCTTTATTGAGCAAATTAGTGAATCGAATAAACCTATTAAAATGAATCGTGAGAATCGATATAAGCAACTCCAGATATTTCTCAAACGATTAGATGATCAAGACGATGATTTAAGAACTCCAAACAAACGTGTTCGAGAAATTGACTACTACGACTTAATTAAATATGCTATTGATTCAAATTTAGTTAAAGGAATTGCTATTAAATATGCTAGTAACAAACCTCATCTCTTTTTATCACAATTTGCAAGGGTTACTACAGAAGGATACGACGTATTAGATACCCCCTATCCAAAAAAAGACGCATCCGATACAAGCATTAGTAACATCTACAATATCTATGGCGGGGATCAAAAGGGTGCAAGTTTCGGTAGTAATAACACAACTAATAATACTTAACAAGAGGAGTTTAGTATGGACTATCTAACCAAAGAAAAGAAGTTAAATCAACTTTTAAAATTCGTTTATGACGGAACTACTGTTACATCAAACTTATTGGAGCTGTCCCAACAAGAATTCGCATCATTATTAGAAAGTGCAACAAATTCTGGCTATATCCGAGGTGCGTCTATAACAAAAACCAAAATGACACCCATAATTTGGACTGACAACGTCGAACTAACAGAAGCTGGAGCTGAGAAAATTCATCCTTCAGAAAAAAATAATCAGTCGATTCAGACAACAAATACCTTTAACTTTAACTCTTCCGGTGACTATAGAGGAGCAGCGTTTGGAAACAACAATACTGTCACAAACAGCTGGAATACTTCTCTTGAGGAATTAAAAGAATATATTGATGCTTTACCGCCTGAAGACCAACGAGTAGGAAAAGAACTTATCGAAATTGTTGAAACAAAAGATTTTAAGCCTAACGTTTTAGAACGATTTTCTGAGTTTCTCGAAAAACATCCAAAAGTTGTTACTTTAGCTGGTAACGCAATTGTTTGGGCACTTTCTAACACTGATAAACTCCCATTAATAAATTGAGATATACGCCATTCAAATTGAATGGCGTATATCTTTATATTGCATACTCAAAAACTCCACGACTCGTAACCAAATAGTTGCCTCCAATCTCCAAGTCTCTACCACACGCATCAAAATCAATATACGTCTTCAAATGTTCCGGTACTTCTCCAAAATCACCAGCTTCCACAATCAAGTAATACGCTACATCACTCATATCATTACAATCGGGATAACAAATAATATCATCCACATGCTCCACCATCTCCTCAAAAGAATTGAAAAAAGCGTGTTGAATCTCTAAAGCAACCTCACCAATCGGCGTTCCTTCAAATTCCTCTGCTAAACCACACAACCGATTAATTTCCTCAATTGGTGTATACTCATCAATCTCAAAAGGCAGTTCATAATCATGAATCGCATATTCTTCATATTCGTCATTTAATCCAATCCGTTCTTTTACTTCATCAAAATCGACAGGTGGGGTAAACCACGCCCCCACCAACTCCCCTTCATTGTATTTTCCAAGGTTCGCAATATATACTCGCATCTGTTCCATAGTGATTCCCCCTAAGCTCCGACAATTCGGTTAAACAAATTGAGTAAGACATCTTTCACACCAGAAGCATTAAAGACTAGACCGACCGCAATCAAGGCAATCACCAAAAAGCCAATCAATTTGGAAAACTCACGCTTAAATCCTAAAAATAAACCAATGACCACAATTGCCAGTAAGACTAACGATTGCGCGTTAGTTAAAAACCATTGATATAAATTTTGTCCGAAATTCATCTCGTCACTTTCCTTTCTTTTCCATTGCTCGGTCTGCCGCTGCACTTGCGTTCATCAAGCACATCACAGTAACACCAAGCATACTGCCACCAAATACCAATAAAATATCTTTTACAATTCCCATCAAAATTCCTCTTTTCATATAATCAAATTTTCAATTGCCATACTTTGTTGCTCCAAAATCTTTTTGTGCCGGTCTGATAAGCGGGCATTCTGTACCATATCCTGTATATAGGTTGTCTGATTCAAACGATCCAACTCCTTAGCCATTTTCCACGTAGGGGCAACTTGTCTACCTAGCCAATTCAAGGTTCGTTCAATGGTATACGGTTTCGGTTCAGAAGTTAATTGAATCTCTTTCCGATTCCGTCCAATAAAACGACCCCATTGTTCATTTAAGGGCCAATTGGTTCTCCGTTTTCCATCTACTTTATCCGCAAATCGCAAATACCGATTGATAATGGAAAATGTGGTACTTTCAATACTACGACCTTTTAACAAATCTTGAATCGCATGATAGGCTCGGTCATTTTTCAGTCGAATCTCAAAGCGATTTTTCGTTTCGGTCTTGTCTAATGGAATCCCTAACTTGATATATTGTTCATAATCTTTTTCGTACAAACAGAAATAAACCTCACTCTTGAGGCTACCGATATATAAAGTACTGCCCATGCCATCCTTTTCGTCGGTTTTCAACAGTTCCCCGGAACGGTAACTTTTAAAGGTACGAAACAAGGAGATACATTCTTCCTTCTGACATTTTTTCGTTAATTCAGGAATATCTAACAAGCCCACTCGATCATTGATTGCTAAATCCAAGCGTTTCAACACGCCACCAGCTTTTAGACAATCTTCGAAAAAGTCGTACCAGCTACGCTTTTGTGCGAGTAAAAAAGTTTCAAACTGCCGACAACCTCGCCCTTTTAATTCCAAGAGCACACCTTTATCTTCTTCATGAGACAACATCACCACAATATCGCCCATGACGTATTGTTCTTGATAGGAGTAAAAGGCGTAATCTTCATGAAGCATATACTCAAATTTCAAATGGAGAATTTCTTGAATAATTTTCCGTACATCCGTTGTGGGGAAACGAATCCTTACATAGTCAAACAGTAACGTCAAAGGCAAATCGGGATTGAAACTTTCCAGTTGGTCAAAAATTTTCTTCATGGTCTTTGCGGATGGTGTTACGCCACCGTTTTCTATCTGATTTAAATAGGGACGACTAAGCCCGCAAGCCGTAGCCAATTTATTTTGCGAAACACCATATTCGTTGCGTCGGTCTTTTAATAACCGGTAATCTAAATTCCGTTGTGCCAAGTTCTCACCTCCAAATTCAAGGTGTTAACTTTTTCAAATGAGTTAACACCTATACAAATTACTTACTATTCTTGCTACACCAGTAATTCTTAATGGTTACTTGCTTATTTTTTGTGTTTTTGTACCCCCCTGTTAGATACGGGGGGTGAGACATCATGGCCGGCTAACGCCGTCCATGAACAGGCACAGCACCACGGAGGATTTCTGCTTCGCAAATCCCCCGCGGTCAGCGCCTATCAGTGGTTTATTTGGTTGTTACTCCGCAGTAATACCCTCAATTTCTAGTTCTGCTTTTATCTCAAACAAGTATTGGCGGATATCAGGTTCTTTGGCAAGGTCCGCAATCCGTTCGAATTCACTGATAACCTGATTCAACTCAATTCGAGCATCGGTTTCCTCATCCATTACATATGAATCACCAGGGACCTTCACCCCATTTTTTCGAATATCAAAATTGAGCCGGTACAGTTCTTCTTCCAGTTCCGGATCTGACTGAATCTTGCCAATCACCCAGTAGATTTCTCCGATCAACTCATCATAAATCATCTAGTTTTACCTCCTTTAATCTTCTGGCAATATCAAAAATGACCGGAACTGTTACTGAGTTTCCGGCCTGCTTATATAACTGACTATCTGAATTGACTTGAGAAGCTCGGTCAAAAGCCCAATCGGGAAAGCCTTGAAGTCGCCAACACTCCCTGGGCGTTAGCTTCCGAATCTGATACTGATCTGTGACGACCGCTTGTTGGTCTCCTGTTAGTAAGGTATGCACACTTTGTTTTCCCAGACGACCTCGACGACTTATGGAATTAGGAAAAGCCAAGTTCACACTGTCCCCTGGCTTCACCTCTTGATATTCTGTTTCATTTTTGCGAATCATGATTTTTGTTCCACCT
Organism: Enterococcus sp. RTP21361st1_A6_RTP21361_211029; assembly: GCF_040910045.1. Taxonomy (NCBI): domain Bacteria; kingdom Bacillati; phylum Bacillota; class Bacilli; order Lactobacillales; family Enterococcaceae; genus Enterococcus; species Enterococcus sp. RTP21361st1_A6_RTP21361_211029. The sequence continues at coordinate 6,995 of NZ_JBDGBK010000115.1, forward strand.
TGTTTCGTTGACAAGGTGGGGGCAGTTCCAGTTACCTCATAAACACGATTGCCTTGTTCAAAATTTCCTGATAACATACCGGCTACAGAAATTCCATCCTTTACCGGCAATGCGATTTTGATTCCTTCATCACCGGTTAAGGTTGGGGCAACCCCATCTGAACCATAGACTTGGCCACCCATTCCTCGATTGGAAGGATTGATATTTAACAAGTTTCGGATGTTTTGATCAGATGTTGGAGACGATCCAATGATAGGAAATACTTGTTTGGTACGTGCGTCTCGAGAATGTCCGATAAGGAAGACCCGCTCGCGGCTTTGGGGAACGTAGGCCTTTGAGTTAAGCACCTGCCATTCCACATCATACCCCAATCCATCCAGCGTTCGGAGGATCGTCTCGAACGTAGCCCCTCCTTCGTGATTGAGCAATCCCCGGACGTTCTCAAGGAATAGAAACTTAGGTTGGAGAATAGTGGCGAACCGAGCGATTTCAAAGAATAAAGTACCTCGAGTATCGGAAAATCCTTGCCGCTTTCCCGCAATTGAAAAAGCTTGGCACGGAAAGCCACCGCAAAGGATGTCCACTGGTCCGAGGGATTGAACAAACTCGTCTGGTACACTTGTGATGTCATGCATTTCCACCTCCTTCCTTGTATCATGAATTGCCTTATAACTCCGCCGGGCAAATTCATCAATTTCACAAAAGCCGATACACTGGTGACCGGCTTGTTCCATACCTAAGCGAAAGCCACCAATCCCGGCGAATAAATCTAAAAATGTCATAAATCACCTCATTCATTGCAAAGAAAAAAGCCAAGAACATTTTTTGCTCTTGGCTCTTAAAACTATTTAAATTTCAAATTTATTTTTCTTTATCCAAACCAATCAATTCTCGTTGTTTCCGATTGGATTCATCTGCTACAAATTTAAAGACTGTCTTCAGCTCTTTCGCAGAGGCATTCTTTTGTAGTGTAGAAAAGTTACGGTTATACTTCTCCATAATTTCTTCAACTTTTTCTTTCTCAGTCATGTAGCTCTTCCTCCAATCTTTCTTTCGTATAACTGATTGGTAATGCTAGTTCAACATTATCAATGTCCATTAGAAAATCAGAAATCGTATTTTGAAAGTCCTTCACTAAGATATTGATGGTTACTTTCTCTTGAAATTGCTTTTTCACCTGCATCAAATTTTTTCTCGATTGAAAAAAAGCATTGATAAAACGTTCTTTAGGAACAAAACGGCCTTCAACTTCTTCTCGTTTTTTAGTAAAGTCCCAAGCAATAAATGGATCTTGATATACATAATAGACAAGCACATTATAATTCTTTTTGAGTGCCCGTTCAATATTTTGATTTACCTTAGAAGTCGCAAACGTGCCATCAAGAATAAAACTATAACCCTTTTTAAGAACTAAATCGAGAGCAGCATCTACCAAAAGTGCTGATCCTCGT
>NZ_JBDGBK010000116.1:0-8435 GCF_040910045.1 Enterococcus sp. RTP21361st1_A6_RTP21361_211029
AGCCAGAATGAGGTTCATTCTGACCCAGATTTGATTTTGTACAACCCATCAGTCCTTATTGACAAAGAGCCAAAAAAACGCTCGCCACTCATCCTCAAATACTGAATAACTCAGTCGCTTTATCGGGATCCGTATCATAAACCTCAAAGGCCTCACCGACACCTAAGTCATGTTCTTTCATCGTATTGACCATAGTTAGGTGGGCTAACTCTTTTAGGTTGTTTTCTTTACTCAAATGCCCGAGATAAACTCGCTTCGTGTTATCCGTCAATATATCTGCCATGACTAGTGCCCCATCTTCATTGGATAGATGTCCTCGATCACCAAGAATGCGCTGTTTGAGACTCCAAGGATAAGGACCCATCCGCAGCATTTCTAAATCATGGTTGCTTTCGACAAGATACGCATCGGCCCCTTTGATGATCCCCCGAACATGATCGCTGCAATAACCTGTGTCGGTCAACATCACAAAAGATTTGCCATCTTTATGGAACCGATAGAACTGTGGTGCTGCGGCATCATGGGAAACGCCAAAACTTTCGATGTCCATATCCCCCATCGTCAAAACTTTACCCATTTCAAAAACATGTTTTTGTTCAACCGCAATATTGCCTACCATATTATCCATTGCTTGCCATGTTTTTGTGTTTGCGTAGACATCCAACTTGTATTTGCGCGCCAAGACCCCTACACCGTGGATATGGTCGCGATGCTCATGGGTGACCAAAATAGCATCTAGATCCTCTGGCTTGCGTCCAACTTCATCCAATAATGAAGTGATCTTTTTGCCGCTCAGTCCTGCGTCCACTAGGATTCGTTTTTTGTTGCTCTCGATATATAACGAATTTCCTGAACTTCCGCTAGCTAAAATGCTTACTTGAAAGGCACTTTCCTTCATCATTGTTTCTGTCTTCCTCTCTCTTACTTTCAACGAGTTCCATTATACCTATTTTTCTATGGATTTTCTACTTTTTGTACTGCATTGTTTGTAATGATTCGATTACTAAAGGCATTGACAGTTTCGATCTGAATATTTACATCCGCATCTGCTTTGACAGCAACGAACCAAGCCGGAATGTAGACATTCCGATCACCAACAATCAAAATCCTTGTGTAAGCCAGCTCTGTCCATAATATCTTAGAATGACTAGGCAACTTATTATTCAAATAAAGCGTGTTGACGGCTTCTTTCTCTGAATAGAGAGTCATTTTCTCCCGCAGCGGGGTGATATTGGAAATGTGGGTCTGAGTATACTTAGCGATCTGCAACAGTTTATCTGACGATGCTAAAGTCATATCGATCCGACTTGAGCTATCATTGAAGGGAATAGTTTCATAGGATTGGCTAGCAACAATGGTTGGATATTCTTGATCCAACAGCGACAAGTTTTTCCTATAATGGTATTCATCTCCATAAAGTACCTGGTCTTTACGCTGCAGGTATTCATTGACCGTCTTTTCTGCCTGAGTATCATCACTAATGTAGAAACCACCCGAGGAAATATGAGTCAACTGTTGTCCTTTTACTGTAGTTGCTTCAGTTAATCGTTTCTCCCCTTGCGCTTCTCTTAAAGCGGCTGCCAAATCGGTTTGTTCACCGCTTAAATAGTACCCGCTCAAATACTCGTCAGAAAGTTCTCCTGAATATTTAATGTCTTCTGAGGCTAGTCGCTGTTCAATCGGGATCGTCTGATTTGACTGCAAAACGTTCTGCTGTTCACTGCGAGCTTCACTGTAAATGTTGAACAAAAAGACATTCAACCCCAAAAACGCTAGAAAAAAAATCCATTCGATTCGCTTGAAATCCAATCAAACTCCCCCCGTTTCTGTCAATTTAGCCATTAATTCCTGATAATTGAACCAGTTATTCTCATACTTTACATACCAAGTTGGTGTCAAATCGACGACAGAAGCCCCTTTGATGTCGCCCCATTGATAGCCAACAATAATCTGCTGCAGCTGATCCGTCTCTGCCCCTGCAGAAAGCAAGTCACTGCGAACGGTTAAGCTTGAAGGCAGCTCCACCTCGGTCTCAGAAGGAATCGGCACTTGGATCGCATTTAAACTAGATTCGATTGCCATCTCTCGATTCCCTAATTGCCCACTGTTAGAAAAAGTTACTTTCATCAATCCCTGAGCACCACTGCTGAAGACTGGATACCCTTCTACAAAAATACGATAATCTAGTTGATTGCTCAACCGATCAAAAAAGCGTATCGTTCCGAAATTGTTGCCCAAACGACGAATATAGTCCGCACTTTGCATAAACAGATCCGTTTCATCACTTTCTGAAACAGTGGTTTCAAATTTGACTACTTGATCATCATGCAAAACCGCCATATTCTGTCCACCTTCATAATAATAAGTATCTACACTATCATCATTGACTTTGACATCTTTTGGCGAAGTAAAAAATGCTTCTCGAAAGAGATTCGCCGATTGCAAAGAGGAAACATAGCTGTATTTTTTCAGCTTGATCGTGTCCTGTGTATAGAACTGATTGCTTTTTCCTGATTCTTCCTGGCGCATCGCTGTCCATTCTCTTGGATTATCTTTCAAAATGCGATTCACATCATTTTTATCCCAGTCAATCTTGCCTTCAATGATCCGTGATTCTTCCAAATTCACAAACTGGATTTTATTCTCTTTCAAATCGATTTGAATATGGGAGAAAGCCATTTTGTTGGCTTCGTTGTCACCTAATGCCAATTCAACATCAAAGGTCTCCGCGTAATCATTTAGTAAGAACGGCGTGTAATACGCCAACATCACTCCCTCATCCAATGTTGCTGCCTCTGAAAAAGACTTGGAATCATAATTTTGTACCGTCAGATCATTGACTTGAGCATCCGAGAGCAGTCCCTGAACGTCACGAATCAACGTTTCAGAATTGGTTTCCTTGACTTCATCTTGGTGGATCCAGGTTAAATACAATGGCAAAAATAAATCACTTTTTTGTTTGTAGGTCTGAATACTCGTATTGACTGTATCTGTAGCTTGTTCGACTGAACGATCGTAACCGGTGGGATTCAGCCAAATCATGTAGGAAAAGTAAAAGCTTAGGGCAACCATAACGATCAGACCTAAACGAATCATTTTTTCTGAGACTTTCATTCCCACCAATCCTCCTCATACGGTTCATATGGCAACATGATATAAAATGTTGAACCGCGGTTTTCTCGGCTTTCTGCCCAAATGGCTCCCCCATGAGATTTGATCACTTCGCGGGAAATGGCTAATCCTAAACCAGTACCACCTTGTTGCCGGGCGCGGGCTTTATCAACACGGTAAAAGCGGTCAAAGATTTTGGTAAGATCCTTTTTAGTGATGCCTAGGCCTTGATCATTGATACTCAAAACGATATTGTTATGGGTTTCCATCAATTTGACTGTGATCACACCGCCATCAGGTGAGTATTTGATAGCATTGTTCATAATATTGTCGATCACTTGAATCATCTTATCCGTATCGACTTCGACCCAAAGTTCACGTTTGGTGAATTCACGACGAATCACATATTTTTTGTTCTCATTCGTCACCATCATATCAAATCGATCCAACACAAAGCTGACCAACTCATTGAAATTGATGTATTCCAATTGCAGTTGCGCATTGCCGCTGTCCATTCGTGAAAGACTCAGTAGGTCATTGATCATTCGAATCATCCGATCCGTTTCATCTAATGTCACTTTCAAGAAGTTCGGTGCGATTTCTGGATCTTGCCAAGCCCCTTCGCTCAATGCTTCAATATAGCTGCGCATACTGGTCAAAGGTGTTCGCAATTCGTGAGACACATTGGATACAAACTCTCGCCGCTCTTGTTCATTTTTCTCTTGTTCTGTAACATCATGCATCACCGCTACTAAACCAGAAATAAATCCAGACTCACGGCGAATCATTGAAAAGTCGATTCGTAAAATCAAATTCGTTCCAACGATGTCGTTGTTCGGCCGTTCGATCAGCATTTCATCAGGACTTTCTAGCAGTTTACGCAAGGTGTATTCTTCATCGATTTGGAGCAGAGTCAGAATCGATTGACCGACTGCTTCTTCAGAAGTAACATTCAATAACGACATCGCCATCTCATTGATTGTAATGACTTTCCCACGGCGGTCAGTCGCTACGACGCCATCGGTCATGTGGGAGAGGACACTATCTAGTCGATTTCGTTCCGACTCCATTGCTTCTTGTGTTTCTTCGATACGTTCTCCTAGTTGATTGAATGTTTCAGCCAGCTGTCCCAGTTCGTCTTGGCCATGAACTGCTACTTTGCGGCTATAATCCCCTTTGGCAATCCGAATGGCTTGTTCCCGCATTTCCCCAATCGGCTGAGTGATGGATCGGGAAACAAGTAGGGCAACAACAATTGAGATCGCTGCAGCAATTAAAGAAGCCGTCACAAAAATCACGGCAGTATCACTGACTTCACTGTATTTCTGTTCCAGATTGCTTCGCAGGTACAATGTACCTAAAACCGTATCCCCTGTAGGCGACTGGATCGATTGGACAATGTTGTAGACCCGCTGTCCTGTCGATTCGTCATACAACACTTCACTACGGTTCGTATCATAATCTCGGTAATCGTTTTTTTCACCCACTGAACCTCGATCATTGATATTGGTGGTTGCCCGAATGATTCCTTGTTCATCTACGACCCGCATCTCTAAAATCTCAGAAGAGTTGGTACTGGAAAGGATCCGGTTCAAAGAAGAATTCATTGCATCCCAATCGAGGCTGTCTTCGGCGTCCATTCGACTAAGTTCTGAACCTAGAGTAACGACCAACGTGCTAGCTCTTGCCTCCATGTCGCGCTTAAAGGCATCGATCGTTGTTTTCTCTAATTCGCGAATAAAATACGCCCCGATAATCTGGATCGAAATCAATAAGATCAAGATAAAAGTCAGGGCGATTTTGAAGTTCACTGATCGAAAAAAGCGAACCTTATTTTTCATAGCTTATTCCTGTTCAGGGTTCCGCAAGTAATAGCCGACTCCGCGACGAGTGACCAAATAATTCGGATGACTTGGGCTATCTTCGATTTTTTCCCGTAAACGGCGAACGGTAACGTCGACGGTCCGCACATCACCAAAATAATCATATCCCCAGACGGTTTGCAGCAAATGTTCCCGTGTCATGACTTGACCTAAATGTTTCGCTAGATAGTGCATTAGTTCAAATTCACGATGGGTCAATTCGATTGCTTCGCCATTTTTAGTTACCATGTACGCATCTGGATGGATCGTCAAATCACCGATCGTCAATTCTGCATTCGGTGCTTCTTCTGCTTCTTTCGCCGAAGCAGAACCGCGACGTAAATTAGCTTTGACACGAGCTACTAATTCACGGTTGGAGAAGGGCTTAGTCACGTAATCATCGGCACCCAATTCCAGTCCTAACACTTTGTCGATCTCAGAATCTTTGGCGGTAACCATAATAATCGGCATATCGTGATTTTTTCGAACTTCACGTGCCACTTCTAATCCATCCATTTTCGGCAGCATCAAATCTAATAAAATCAGATCCGGTTCAACTTCTGCCACTTTTTCTAATGCTTCTTCACCATCATAAGCTGTATATACTTCGTAGCCTTCTTTTGTCAAATTGAATTTGACGATGTCCGAGATCGGTTTTTCATCGTCCACGACTAGGATCTTTTTCAAAAAATGTCACCTCATTTTTTATTCTTTCCTACTTATTATACATGATTTAGGATGTGTTTTCATCTTTCCTCAAATCTTAGCCTTGATCTATGCTTATTCTTAAGAAAATTTTGTATCGATGTTCTTTCTTTTTCATACTCATGATTGCTAACTTATTCATTCCGTAATAGGTTTCACAACAACTTTTACAGTATCGCCAATGTCTTTTTTGATCTGTTTGCGAATCTCTTTCTTGATTCCTAAAATATAACAAATACTTCCGTCTTGATTTTTCAACCCCATATTGACGATACTTCCTTGATAGTCAACGCCATCAAATGTTGCCTGAACTTTCAGCCGCCCTTTATTCCATTCAGCCCGCAAATCGTAAGGAAAAATCACGTATGCTCCACCTTTACCAATCTCAGAAGAATAAATGGTTGATTCAAAAACATATTCTTTCATTGTCACTCACTCCTTTTTCATAAACAATTCAAGATACTGCCTTAAGTAATCCGGATAGCATAAAGCTCCATCTGTAAGCATCCGTCTCCTTGGAGAACTGTTGCTTTGTTCTATGAAATCATTATACTGCTTGTTTTGTTCAACGAAAATAACTTAGGAGTAAATAGGAGCAAAAGAGCGCAAAAGAGCGCCAACCCTTCATGTCACTGACCATTGCGGCATCTCTAGAGAAACAGGTTTCTTTTCACTCATCGGCACAAAAAAAGGTATGAAAGTTGAAAAGACAACTTTCATACCTTTTAACATTCATTAATGAATGATTGTGAGCGGCTCTTAGAAAACGATCACAGTCACTCGATCAAATCCCCGTTTCGTCTAACAGCTGCACTCCGACGCCTAATAATCCAGGCCCTGTATGCACAACCAGTGCCGGTGAAATCTGTCCAAAGAAAATTTCTTTCACTTGAGGAAATTCTTGTTCAAGACGAGTTTTCATTTCTTTAGCTTCTGCCAACGCATCCCCCTGGGCCACGGCTAGGCGAAATTGTTTGTGATTTCCAATGTACTGTTTCACCAGTTCAACGGTCTTGTCCAAACTCTTTTTACGTCCTCGTGATTTCGCTACTGTGTAATAAATCCCTTCGTCATTACAAGAAATGATTGGATTCAATTTCAAGGCATTTCCGAGAATTGAAGCAACCAAACCAATTCGGCCGCCTTTTTGCAAGTACTCCAATGTCGCTACATTGAAAAAGACCTTATTTCGGACAACTTCTTGTAGCAGCTGTTCTTTGAGCTCTTGCCATGTGACTCCCTCATTCAGCAACTCAGCAGCTCTGATCGCTTGTAATCCAGCACCAATCCCGATATTTTTCGTATCTAAAACAAAAATATCCAAGTCATTCCGTTGTTCTCCCATCAAGCGAACAACATTATAAGTACCGCTCAACCCACTAGAGATGGTGACTGCCAGAACTTGTTCATAGCCATCGGCTTTGATCCGATCAAATATCTTGTTGATGGTTTCGCCATCGGGCAATGACGTACTAGGAATTTCTTGCGGCAATCGTTGATAGATCTCTTCCGCTGTAATATCCACTTTATCCGTATACGTCCGATCCTTGTATATGATCTGCAATGGCAACATATACATACCATATTGTGACATAATTTCTGCCGGGACATCGGTTCCCGAGTCGACAAGCAGGGCAATTTTCTCTTTATTCATGGGATTCTCCTTTGTGCGTTTCCAAGTAATTTACTTCTAGTTCAATCGTTTTTTCTGCCAATAATTTATTTGCAAACGAACGGGTCGCCCCTTTGATCGCGATCAGTTCTACTGGAATCGGATCGGTAGACACCGCTTCTTTTGACCCTGCTGCCTCTTGGCAGACTGTCCAAATGGCTTTTTCCTGTTCTTCACAAAATAAATTGTACGCATTTCGTATCCCGACTACTTTTCCTTGAAACAATATTCCCGTCTTGATTTCTGGGATTGTCAACACTTGCTTCAACATCGTAATGGCAATCAAAAATGCCAAATGTTTTTGGTTATACCGTTTTTTCTCTGGGGGTGGGATCATCCCTTTTTTGACGTAATTATTGACCATTGATGATGTCAGCAGTGAATGTTTTTCCGACTGGATTACCGGCGACAAGTACTGATCGATCAACGTAATGACTTGATCCATGTACAGTTCCAAAGTTGGCAGCTCTTCCCACCGCGGCAAATGAAAGGAATTCAGCGACTCGCTCCAATCAAATAAATCTGAACGTAATTTTTCCATAATCTTCTCCATCTTAAATAGCAGAATATTGGTTTATCAAAAACTTTTTATCTAGTTTTGATAACTAGATAAATTTTACCATATACTGGTATTGGATTGTAGTCCTCTGCTCAAAATTTAGGAAAACAAAAGAATTTGATTTTTGAAGGGTATAAGTATTACGGAGTATGTACTCTATGGGTAGTCTTCTTTTGAAACGAAAGATAAAAAAACGGATTTTTTTTTAACAGAACGATTGATTTTTAAAAGTCGGAGTGCTAAGATAATAAAGTAATTTTGATACGGGCCGTTAGCTCAGTTGGTAGAGCAGCTGACTCTTAATCAGCGGGTCGCGGGTTCGAGCCCCTCACGGCCCATTGGGTGCCAAACCCACGCCACATATGGTTTCTTGGCTACTTCGGTAGTTTAGAAAAGAAACCTTGATGTGGCTTTTTTTATGCTGTGGGTATACTTTTTGGGTATATAAATTGGCTCTTTGTCAATAAGGACTGATGGGTTGTACAAAATCAAATCTGGGTCAGAATGAACCTCATTCTGGCTCAGA
>NZ_JBDGBK010000117.1:0-8273 GCF_040910045.1 Enterococcus sp. RTP21361st1_A6_RTP21361_211029
CTAGGATAGATTCCTCTGACTTTTGCGACGAGGAGTCCCTGCACCGCAGGAGCAATAATCATTAATGTTCGGATAGTGTTACTTGTAGGAGACTTATGGCACAGTCCCAAAAATCGCTACATTGGTTTCAGATTCTTCGCTAGCCGTTCAATCATCCAAGACAAACGCTTTTCGCGTCCAGTGTCGGTTTTTGCATCATAGTATGCCCGCGTGTAGGTCTTTTTGACAGAGAGAGACATTGCTTGGAAATTTGTATAAGCTGCCTCATGTTTCTTTAATAAGCTTGCTACGGTATAGATTTGTTCCTCCGAAATCTTTGGAGACTGAACCGCATCCCATTGACCGTTTTTCTTGGCCTCTTCTATTTTTCTTCGACCATAATCAGTCATTAGTCCTTGGCTTTCCAATGTTTCAGCTAGTGCTTTGTTTTTTTCTGACCACTTGCTGTTCTTTCTGCGCCTCGCAAAGTATTTCTTGTATGTTTTATCATCAATCTTTTGCATGACGCCATCGATCCAGCCAAAACAAAGCGCTTCTTCAAGTGCCTCGTGAGCCTTTATCGTCTTAGGACCGCCAGCTTTTCCGATCAAAAGCCAAACCCCTTCACTTGATACACCATACTCTTGAAGCCAGTCACGAAATTCATTTCTATTTGTAAATGTAATGCTGTTGTCCATAGAATCCCTCTCATCTTCTTTATCCACTTTGGACACCTTTTTAAGGAAACTGGGTCTTGACTTGCGCAATAGTCGAATGAGTCATTTTCCAATAAATCACTGTGGGGTAGGTCAACATATAAGCATCGTAAAGCAGCAGACAACTATCGAGTCTCTGAAATAAAGTGACTTCCCTATGTCGACTGCTTTGCTTATCCAAAAAACAAGTAGCCGCAAGGAGATAAACTGTTGAATCTATCTATAAAGCAACCCCCCTGAATTTCAGGGGGGTTTGCTTTACCCATCCATCATCTTTTCATCAATGGGGACGTTTTATTTATGACTCCGGCAGTAGGACTCGAACCTACGACATCATGATTAACAGTCATGCGCTACTACCAACTGAGCTATGCCGGAAGAATCTACCTGTAATATAGCAAATATTCAGATAAGTTGGCAAGTGAAAAAAGAAATTTTTGCTTCTTTGTCTTGTTGTTCACCTTTTTTGACAAAAAATCCCAGTACTCTTGAAAAAATGGAATTGACAAACAGCAGGCTTTCAGGTATTCTATATCTTGTGTTAAATAACAAGCCGCTTTAGCTCAGTTGGTAGAGCGCATCCATGGTAAGGATGAGGTCGACGGTTCAAGCCCGTCAAGTGGCTTTCTCAAAACAACGTTCTTGGGACGTTGTTTTTTTGTTTGCAGTTAGCACCGATGATTTTCAGTTGCTCCTTATTTCAACAACGAAAATGATAAACGGTCCATGCATTGCATCACTATTTCACACTGTTCATTATGTTCATTTGAACAATCATAAATATCAATGATTCTCAAGAATAACTTCTTAGCCTATTATTTATCCAGTCACCAAAACTAGCTACGTATTCTATAGGGCCTTGTATTATTACTCTGGCTTGTTCTTTAGAAATTGCCTGATAAAAGAACTGTCGGTTTTCTCCATCGTATACATTGTTATATTGATTCAACAAATCATTTTTTAAATTTTCAACTAACCTCATACTAGAGATTGGAATATTAATGACGAGTATTGAACCCGTTTTAAAATGATTCTCGTTTTCAAAAAAGTTAGTAACAGGGTTCTCAACTGACTGACCTATAAAACGATACACTTCGGATTTCAAAAATTTCCATTGTCCACCAATCTTTTGCCCTTTTAATTTACCATCAGACAAGTAGTTTCTAATAGTTCTTGTAGTTACTCCCAATGCATCCGCAACTTCAGATACACTTAGCAAATCGTGATTCATAGTTTATCTCCTTACATTAATAATTTTGTTCGCGTATTTCTTGAATGATTTATCATGGGTTGTATATAAAATAATTTTCTCTTGTGATTTGATTGTAATGAAATTCAATATTGCATTTGCAGATTCTTTATCTATATTACTAATGCTTTCATCTAAAATATATAATTCTGCATCAGATATAATTAATCTACATACTGCAATTCTTTGTTTTTCTCCTCCAGATAAATTCGCACCATTTTCTAATAATACACTATCCCAATGCTTTTCTTTAAATATCGGACTTAAAATACCAGATGTTTCAATCAAATATTTTTCATCTCTGGTTAGTTTTCTTCCCATTCCTATATTGTTTTCTAATGACGTAGACAAAATCGTTGGATCTTGTGAAATATAAGCAATTTTATTCCTTAAACTTGAATTTTCCAAGCTGTTAATTTCTAATCCATTGATCTTTATTCCTTTAGATTTTCTAAATTTCAACATCAGTCTCAATAGAGAAGTTTTTCCACTACCAGAATCTCCTTCTATATAAACTATATCCCCTTTATTCACTACTTCTTTTAAATTATAATTAAAAATTTGTTTATTTATTAAAAATGATGGGAAATTAAACTCAATATTGTTTATATTTTGTATTTTTATTTCCCCATTTTCTTCACGTAATAAGTCAAGATTATTCTTAATGAACTCATTAGAAATAGTTAAAGATTTATAATCTACATTTGCCTTAGATAAATCACTTAAAGCGGAATAATACATTGGAATAACAATACTTAGAATAATTAAATTTCCCACAGGAAATTCATTTTGAACAATTAATATACTCGCCCAAATATAAGTCATATTTTGAACCAATTGATTAATAAAGACAATAGCATTACTAGTAACTTGTGCATATTTATTATTATTTGCTAATGAATCATACATTGCAATCATCTTTGGTTTAAGCAGATGTTCTAATGCAGATACATTAGCTTGGGATTTTATATTATCCACATTTGATAATGTCACAATTAAATCTTTATTTGCACTTGCAGCATCTTTTTGCATTTTTTCCATTCTAATAGATAATTGCTTGTTAATATGCTTAAAGCCAACTAAATTTAAAGGAAGTAATATCAATAAGAGCAAAAAAATTTTCCATGATATAAATCCAACAATTCCTAGAGATAACAAAATTACAAAACATGACTTTACTATAGTCGATACACTATTAATCAAAAATAAATATAAAGAATCCACTGAAGTAAATATACGATTAATTAAATACGTGGGTTCTTTTTCAATAAAACCATCATAAGAAATTTTAGTCAGCTTACTTATCAGTTTGAACAAATAATTCGAATTAAACTTTGCTGCAAAATTTTCTCTATACACGAGCATGAAAGTCTGCAATAAGAAAGAAAATAACATAACTATAACTATAAAGAGCATTATCTCATAGGTTAGTTTGATCTTATTTTCATTAAAATATTGTATGAATAGAGGAGTAATCATTGATGTTAAAGAGCCAATAACAACTAATAGACTGGTTATTAATACAAATTGCTTATTTTCTTTTAGAACATTTTTCATATTTTTTCCTCTTTTTCGTTTTATTTTTCATAATTGTACTCTTTATCATTTATAAAAGTCAATTATTTCCCTTGAATTAGGAAAAAATACGAAAAAACAAAACGACACTTCAATTAGAAAATATACGAACACCTGCCTTGAATAAAGCAACTACAAACTATTTAAATAGTACGTGTGGGAAATTAGTTGGAAGTGGGAAATTAAATAGTTACGGAAAACAGGAAAATGGAGAGTTATTGCAGAAAAAATAAACTAGCATAAACATTCCCAGCTTATTTCGTATTCAGACCTTGCTGCTCTCCAGTTAGTCGTAGTTAGTCTATTTACTCCGTATACGGTGAAATCACTTATCTGATTTTATAACCATTACTAAGTACGATTACTTCATCAACAATTTCAAGGTTTTTCGGACGATGGGTAATCATAAGGACGATCCTATTCTTAAATATTTTCATTACTTCTTTGAGCAACTTTTCTTCGGTTGATTCATCCAATGCCGAAGTGGCCTCATCTATCACTATTATCTCTGCAGTAGAAAAGAACATTCTCGCAAACGCAATACGCTGCTTCTCTCCACCAGAAATATTAGAACCTTTTTCACCAATTCATGTATCTAATCCTTCTTCAAGTGAATGATAAAAATGTCCTAATTGACATTTCTCTAGTGCCTCTATTACTTGAATATCTGGTATATTTTTGTCAAAAACAATATTTTCTTTTAATGTTCCCTGAAAAATAGGAGCATCTTGTGAGAGATAGAAAATATGATTGTAGTATTCATTTAAATTATACGAAGATAAATTCTTATGATTCACAAAAATATCTCCACTAGTGGGTTTGAATAATCCCAATATAACTTTCATCAAAGAAGATTTCCCAGCTCCACTTTCTCCAACAAGTCCAAAATTTTATCTTTCTCTAAGTCTAAATTGAAATCTTTCAATATTCGTTTGTTTTGAATGGTTAAATTTAAATTGGTCAGACTGATAGTTGCTATGGATTGTATAGGTGCTCCTTCGATGAAGAGGCCTTCATCATTTGAAGTATCATAAAAATCTTGTAATCGTTGATATGTAACTTTATCCAAATGATATTGGACAAAAACTACATTGAAGATAGCAATTGGTGTATAAACTCTATCGACATAAGTAACCAACGCGACTAATCCACCTAAACTAATAGATATAACGTTTGCAAATGTTAATATAACGATGACTAATTTAATGACCGCAACTAGAAAAGCAAAAAAGCCAAAGAAAAATTCATGTATCATTGTCATTTTTATTAAATTGTTTGTTGTAGAAATTAACATTTCGTGATAGTTAGCTATTTCTTTTTTATAGCGTTTATTTATTCGAAAAGTAACCATTTCTGTGATGCCACGTATTAAAGTATTATTCATTATTTCTTCAGAGATTAGTGAGTTTTCTTTTATAGCTTTTAATATTTTCAACAAATACTTGGTTACAATAAAGATAAAAATGTAGCCGATTAAAATGGCTGGAACTAATTTTAAATCGATTATCGCTATAAAAAACAAATTAAAAAAAGTTTCTGGTATTAACTCTCTAAAAAGTCTTCCGTAAAAGTTTAAATGAATATTTCTACCAGCGCTTGACCCAGCCTCAACTTTTTGCAAAAGCGAGCCCGAACCAATCTTTAGATATTCCGAATAGGAAATTCTACTAATCTTGTCTAATGCCATTTCTTTTAAATAAAAGAAAATACCACTTTGGAGTTTCATTTTAGGCTTTTGTTCTAGATAAGAAAATATTGGAACGAAGATAATTGTCAATCCATAAATCACTAGATTTAGAATAGGCATGCTTTGACCAAATGCATCTAGCAACTTTTGAAAATAAAACACATTAATAGCACTTACTAAAGAAACTGCTACACCAATACCGACATAAACTGAGAACTCTATTTTGAAGCGCTTCCAAATTTTGTAGTCATTTTTCTCCACCATTCTGATACTAAAATAATCTGTTTCCTTCGTTTTTCACATAGTATGTATGCAACTAAAATTTTACTTCATGGCGGGATGAAATTCTAGCAATAAAATAAAGAGAAATCTGTACAAATTATAGATATAATCACAAAACAGCACTATCATTGAAGCTAAAAAATATTATTTTGTTTTCAAACAAATCCAATTGCTTGATTGAAAAGAATCAAATCTAAAATCATCGATAGATACACTACTGCTGTCCATAATACTTTCCTCATGTCTGAATAAAAATATAAAAGTTTTTCTCAAATCTATATCAACTAGATATAGTACAACTGCACTAGATTTTGTTGTATTCACCATGTGTGATTCCTATCTGATAAATCAACTTAGACCTATCAGATTACGTTATCCAAAACTTCATCAAATAAAAAAGGGAAATCAGCAGTTACCTGATTTCCCTTTTTTGATCAAACAAATCAATAGTTTATTTCACAACAAATACCGAACATTTTGCATGGTTGACGACATAGTCAGTTGTCGATCCCACTACAGCTCTTGTGAGAGTTCCTTTACCCGTCGCACCAATCACGATTAGATCAATTGGATAAGTTTCTGTTGCTGCATGGATGATAAATCGCTTAGGGTCTCCTACCTCTACGATCACCGCAACGTCTTCGACACCATGGTTATTTGCATCATAGATTTTCTTTAGCATCTCGGTTTCAACCCTCGTCTTTTCCTGTTCAAATAGCTTTGAAAAAGAATAAGCACTCGTTGAAAGCTCTGCATTGTTAATGATTGAAAGGACATACAGTTTGGCTTTGTTTCGTTTGCAAATATCGACAGCTTCCCAAAAGGCCTTTTCTGATTGCTCAGAACCATCTAACGCAACGAGAACATTTTGACATGTACGCAACATTTTTATCCCCTCCTCTTTAGTTTACCACATTCAAGTGACAGCTGAAAGATTCATGAATGAACTGCTTTGTTATTTTTATTTTTTCTGTTCCAATTGCATGCAATATATGTTTTTTTACTTCATTTCCCATGAATAAACCTTAAACATCTACAAAGATTTCTAGAATTTCATTCAAACAGGCTCTTTCATGCTAGAATCATAGTGAACAACTGATTTGAGGTGAAGACAATGCGTCAATTCTTTCAAGCCCTGTTAACTTTTATTCTGTATATTGGTCTTTTTTTCGTGATTCTCGGATTGATAGCCTACTTCTTACTACGATAGGAACGAAATAACACCTGAGTCTTTGCATCTTAGCATTTCCATGTTAAAATAACAAAAGAAGCAGTGTGCCCTTTTAGTCGTCTTCCCCAAGCTAACTATCTGGTCCAATGCTTTTCGTTATCTGTTTATAAGTTTTTTATGTTCAAGTCAATCAGCCAACAAAGAAAAATAGCAATTGCTTTTATAGAAAGAAGGTACTAGAAATGGAGCTAACGATTACCACAGAAGCAGCACAACGTCTTCCACAAGGTACAACTCAATTTATCTTGACAGCCAATGATGGTTCCAACCAGTTTTCCTCTGCTGAAGGCTGCTGTATGATTGGCGAGCGTTTCTTGATCGCACCTATTGAAGAAATCATTGTTCCTTTTACATTAGAGATCCCTAGCAATTTGTTTACTTTCTATACTTCTGAGTACGACACAATGTTTTTAACTGGTCACCTCGAGTTAATGGTGCATCCGACTTCCGGCACCCTCGTTTTGAAAAATGAGAGTGGCTATCTGGATAATAACGTCTTAGTCCTAAAAACTACTACCATCAAATAACATTCATGAGCTTAAAAAAGAGTCGAAGTAAGTCCCGCTACTAATCAAACATCGCGGGGATAATCACCTTTCTTCCTCTGTTCTAAGCTCTTTTTTGCATTTATTTTCCAGCATGATCCATTCTGATCAATTCCAGCAAATCTAGGGGTTTTTCTGCCAAGGCGACTGCTCCTGCAGAAAGTAGTTCTTCCTCACTACCAAATCCATAAAGAACACCGATCGCGGATAACCCATTGGCTTTTGCTCCTAGAATGTCATGGCTTCGATCACCAATCATTAAGGCACTTGTATTGCCATCCGCCTTCTCTAGTGCATATGCAAGGACTGCCGCTTTTTCTCCCCGCTTATTTTCAAGATCAGCTCCGTAAATTCCTTTGAAGTAATCTGTAAAATCTAAGTAACTTAAAATTTCTTTTGCGAATATCTCTGGTTTTGACGTAGCAATGAAGACATCATGTGTTTCCGAAAGTTCAGCCAAAGTGGTTTCGATTTTTTCGTAAGGCGTAATCTGAAACATCCCTTTTTCTCGATAATTCTCCCGATAATATTTCACAGCACGCTGCGCAGTCTCTTCTGTAAAGCCTAGATCACGAAAAGAATTAATCAGTGGTGGACCAACAAAGGCTCTCAATCCATCGGTTGAGAGAGGTTCATGTCCTAATTTTTCCAGTGCATAGCGAATCGAAGAATAGATTCCTTCGCTAGAATCAATGATCGTACCATCTAAATCAAAAAATAATTGTTGTTTCATGTCATCTCCCCTTTTCCTTATTATAGGAAAAAAAGGACTCTCCCGCAAACGCTTCTTTTTTGAAACATTCGACAAATCGACTGATCTTTTGGTTCCTCAAAATAGTTTTAACTTTTATCTGCAAAAAAAGAGCGATCTTTCCGCTAGTAGAAAGACCGCTCCAAAATGGCAAAAAAAAGATAGCTTCACAGCTATCGATAACTCCGGCAGTAGGACTCGAACCTACGACATCATGATTAACAGTCATGCGCTACTACCAACTGAGCTATGCCGGAA
>NZ_JBDGBK010000118.1:0-8081 GCF_040910045.1 Enterococcus sp. RTP21361st1_A6_RTP21361_211029
GAGCCAGAATGAGGTTCATTCTGACCCAGATTTGATTTTGTACAACCCATCAGTCCTTATTGACAAAGAGCCAAAAATCTGAACCAGAATGTGGTTCATTCTGACCCGGATTTGATTTTGCACAACTCATCAGTCCTTATTGACAAAGAGCCCAAAAACCAGTTAAGCACTCTGGCTAACTGGTTATGACTAAATTTTCAGTTGTATCTCTCTACCAACACTAAATCGAAGAGCCAGCAGCCTCTCTAGGATGATGTTGGTTGTTGTTTCTTTACGTAGCAACTTCTAGCTCTCTTGAATATAAAAAGGATTACTGAGAATCAGACGTTGATTTTTCTGCCCCTTGGCGGTACCTAGCACTTCAACTCGAAGATATCCAGGAACAAGCTCTAGTGCTACCCACAAAGGCTCCCCTTTGGTCAGTTTCTTTTCGGCGACCACCTGTTCATTTTGAATCACGCGAATTGTTTTAGGGTCAAACCCAAAGGCTTGTAAACGAGGCTGTGGGGTGTCTTGTACCATAATCTGTAAAATCCCGCTCTCTGGCAGGAGATTATCCCCCATGTAATAGTTCTGATGGGCTTGCTGGAAAGATAGCTCCATCACTGGTCCTAAGGAAATATAGAAATTCCCTTGGCGGAGACTTTGATAAACCTCCGTTAGCGTGAAGGTTTTCAATCCAATATAACTGATTGCCGTGTTTTCGGAAGGAGCTTCCATTCGATGCCAGTCTCTACCCCCACTGCAAGAAATACGTTCTCCTTGTAACAGCAACGAGGTCCACCATTCATAAGCCAGTTGACTGCAATAATTTTCATCTGGTGTGGTACGATTCCATACTTCGATAAAATCCACTAAACTATAGTCTTCAATGTGAAAATCCCAGTGACATCCTGTGCAAATAGGGCTGCCAATTGAAAAAGGATGCGCAATCCCCACAATTCCCTGAGCCGCCTTGATTTGACGCAATTGTGGATCAAGGCTTCTTTTTTGTGCTTGGCGCCAGTCAATCACTTGATTTGCTCCAATCACCAGCATGTGCCCATAAAAAGTTGTCCACTCGATACCGGGTACAACTAGGAGATTGCCATCAAAATCATCCTGCTGGTTTTGTTCCATCTTTTCTTGTCGCCATTGTGCATATGGTGCAAAGGTATTATGATCCGTGACGGTCAACACTTGGTAAGGCTCCTCTTTGGCAGCTTGTATCAATTGATGAATAGAAAAATCGCCATCACTATGGCACGTATGGGCATGCAATTCAATGGGATAATACTTCATCCTGCTGACCTCCAATCACACAAATTTCTGCAAAGCCTTTTCTAGAAAGCATACAATGCAAACTAATCTGTAACTCCCAGAAACTAGGAGTCGGAGACACACGTTCAAACCCCAATGAGCTGGTTTTAGCAGATAAATAGATTTCTTGGGTTGCTGCCTTATGGTGGTAACAGCCTAAATAATGTCCCTCTTGAGAAACCGAAAGCGTCAATAGGTTCACTAAGGGCAAAAAATCCTGCCATTTTCCATCTGTTTGCTCCTCTGGTGTAAAATATCGGAGCAACGCTTGTTCCAAGTATGGCTTCGCTTCTTCGTTGTCAACAATTTGAGGCCCATAGGAAAATTGAATCCTCATATACTCGTAGGCTTCAGTCACGACAAAGGGAACTTTTATATGCGTTTGATGGTGTCGTTTCCCTAGTTGATAACGTTCCTGTAATATGACCGTTTCCTGCTTATCTGGCTGATTGCTCATCATCTCACCTTTCTTTTTTACATTGCTGCGGCATGGCTAGCGCCGAGCCTGCTCCTTTTTCAGATTCGTTACGATATAGACAACCGCTGACACGGAACAAATCAAGAACATAATCACCGAAAGCGCAGAGGTACGCTCATAATCCATGTAGCTGTTGAATTGGTCATATAGCGCAATTCCCAACATTTTTGGGTGATTTCCTCCCATCAAAAATGGTGTCGTAAAGGAGCCAACATTTCCCATAAAGACAAAGGTCATCGCCACCACAATGTCTTTATATGTGTTCGGTAGAATCACTTTTAAAAATATCTGCCATTTTGAGGCGCCAATGTCTTTAGCGGCTTCAATCGACGCATTCCGAATAGCCGAGAGTCCCGCCAGAATCAACAGTGTAACAAATGGAATGTTGAACCAAAGATTCATTAAAATAATTCCCCGTTCATTAAACATTAACCCTGGTTTAAAATTAAGACCAAACCACTGACTTATTCGATTAATCACTCCCGCATCCCGAATCACCATTGTCATAGCATACACTGCCACTAGTCCAGGGACAAAACGAGGCACCATATTCAGCACACTCATCCATCGGCTAAACTGATTTTTCTTAAAGCGGATGTATAAAGCTAACCCGTAACCAAATACCAATGAGAAAATCACGGTAATAATGACAATTTCCAAGGTATACCAAAGATTATCCAACTGGATTGGGTCCGTTAAAAAATATGTGTAATTTTCCCAAGTAAAGGCCTTTGTTTCCCCATCTTGAAAACTACGAACCACAGTAGTCAAGACAGGGTACACAATAAACAGCATCACCATGCTAAAAGCTGGAAAAATCATGAGGTAAGGGATCAGCTTAGGTCCATGCTTCTTCCAAAATCCCGCTTTTATCCGTGGCTTGTCTCCGGTTGTTTCAAAGGATTCCTTGTTTTTGAGTTCTTGCATCATTTTGAAAGTGTGCCAATTTCTTGATCCCAACGTTCATTTAAGGAATTGCCTAATGCGCCAATACTGCTCGTTCTAAATGAACTAATATCTAAGCCTTCTAAGTACTTAGAATTGTCAGAAGACAACTTGCTGCTATCAATAACTGGAATTGCTGCCATCGAATCCAACAAGATTTGTTGTGCATCTTCCGTTAGCATAAAGTTCATAACAGCCTGTGCCCCTTCCGGATTAGAGCCAACAGATGGAATAGCTAGAGCATCGACATTTCCAGTAAACCCAGGGGTAATTTGTGTCATTTTAACCGTGTTAGGCAAAGTGCCATTTGACAAGTTGGTAACCAACATATCTGCCCATGCAGGAATCATTGAGACCTCACCATTTACAAGCAAATCAAGGGTCCCTTGGTTTTTATTTGGGTAAATAACTTTTCCACCAGATTGGTATAAATCTGGATGCAACTCTGCTAATAAATCAAAGCCTGATTGCCATTGCTCTTCCCACTTGGTATCACTCGAGGATAGTGCTTCTTCTGGCAAGAAATTGTAGATAGCCGTTTGAACGAATGCTCCACCGGCACCGCCAGATCCTGGCGTGTTGTAAGCAAATTGTCCTGGATTGTCGTGAATCCATTGGTATAACTCATCTGCTGTTTTTGGAGGATTCGTTACTTTACTTGAATCGTAGGCCAAGACAACCGTCGTTCCACGATATGGTACCAAAACTCCTTCACCGTCTGATACTTGTGTTTTCACATTTTCTAAATTAGGGATGTTGGCTGCGTCATATGGCGTAAAAATATCCTCTCCACCTTCTTGTACATAGGTCGCATAGTCAGCATCGGAAGCCAGAATCAAGTCATAATCTGTATCCTTTTGATCGGTTTTTTTCGCTGCAACAATCCGATCCATTAAGCTTTGCGTCCCTGTACCAGATAAAATAAACTGTAACTTCAGCTCATACTTTTTGCCAGCTTCACTTTCATTAAAGGCATCGACAATTTTGTCCATTCCAACTTTGACATTGTCCGATCCACCTGCCCATAGAGTTACTGTTTCCTTTTCTGTTGCAGTTTTACTTGCTTGACTCGTCCCACATCCGCTAAATACCATTGACGCTGCCACAAGACTTACTACCCCAGCTACTACTTTCCCCATCTTTTTCATCCTACTTTTTCCTCCTGATACGTGATTGATTTTTGGATTGTAAAGTACACCTGTTGCTCTTCTTCAAATTTGTTGCTGTCACCTTTTGCTAAATAAATCTTCAGTAATTGCCGTTGATACAAGATGGTCGCAACACTATAATGACCTACTGGCATCAATTGTTTGATCTGTCCCTGATAGGTTCCAGAAGTATCAGAAAGGAGCGCATCCTCTGGACGAAAGGCAATTTCTAAGCCATTATTTTCTTTTAAAAAGTTCATCTCTCCGATAAACGAAGCAATATAGCGACTCCTTGGTGCATCATAAATCTCTGACGGCGTCCCGATTTGCGCAATTTTCCCTTGCTCCATCACCACGATGCGATTGGATAGCGCCATTGCTTCTTCTTGGTCGTGGGTCACAAAGACGACCGTCACACCAGTTTCTTTTTGAATTCGTTTTAGCTCTTCTCGCATCTGCTGCCGAATTTGGGCATCTAGAGCCGAATATGGCTCATCTAGTAATAAAACAGATGGATCCAATAGCAAGGAGCGACCAATTGCAATCCGTTGTTGTTGGCCGCCAGAAAGCTGATTAGGAAATTTTTTTGCAACATCTGGTAACCCTAGTAAGGTCAGCATGTCAGAAATTTGCTCTTTAATCTTTCCTTTTGGAAGCTTCCTTAACTTTAAACCAAAGGCCAGGTTTTCATACACGGTCATATGATTCCATAAATTGTAGCTCTGAAATACCATGCAGGTAGGCCGTTTTTCTGGCGGCGTCGTGGTGACATCTTCCCCATCGATTAAAATCCGTCCTTCGTCAATCGGTTGGAAGCCCCCCAAGCATCGTAAAATCGTACTTTTCCCGCAACCTGATGGTCCTAGAAGGGTCAAAATTTCCCCTTCATGGATCGTTAAATCAATGGCTTTTACCCCATCGCCATTTTCATAGGTTTTACTCATTTTTTGTATTTGTACCTTTTCCATTGCCATTTCGTTCCTCCTGTTTCACAGTGACATCCCACCAGAAAAAATATCTTTTCCGAAAATTTTTCGACAAAGCCAAATAATCAAAATTGTCGGCAATAGAAGCAACAGAGAAAAGACAGCGCCTGCCATTGGTGGATAGTCCAAAATTACGCTATACATCGAGGTAGCCATTGTTTTGATTTCAGGGAACCCGACTAGCAAAGTGCCTTGGGCCTCTTCCATCGAACCTAAAAAGGTATACATGGATGCAACAGAAATACCTGGAATCGCGGTTGGCATCGTTACTTTTAGAAATGTACGAAAAGGACCGGCGCCAACATCTCTGGCTGCCTCTTCTTGTTGTTGATGAATTGTTTGAAACGAACTAACAGGAATCCAGATCATAAAAATCATCGTGTTTAATATATGAACAATCAGCACGCCAGCTAAGGTTCCCATAAGTTGAAAGCGATAGAACAAAATACCTAAAGCCGTATACAGCCCAATTTTCGGGAACGCATTCGAGAGTAAAAAGGAAAACAAGAAGAAACTTCTTCCTTTAAATTCAAAGCGAGCAAGGGCATATGCAGCAGGGGTACAAATCACGAGGGAAATTGCCGTTGCCAAAACCGCAATCACAAAGGAATTCATAATTGATTGCAACAAATCATCTTGACTAAAAATATATTTCCACCATTCAAACCCAAACTTCGTCGGGAAAACATGGGGAACTTGATAGGTATCCGCAAAAGCTAGCATCAAGGTATTTAACAATGGGCTGTAAAAAAACAAGAGAAAACAAGCAAAAAGGAAAAAATTCCAGAAATATCTTTTCCCAAAACTATGATAAAGACGCTTGGGATTCAAGTATTTCAGCATGACTTTTTGCTCCTTTCTTCCATAAATAGGCCCATGCACAACGTGAGGTTATATTATAAACACCACAGCGCGCAAGGTACTCAATCGTTTCTAGTTCATTGACTGTCCAAACAGAAAATGTCAATCCTAGCTGCTGCCCCACTTCACGGGCCAACTCAGTTAACCATCCTTCATGAATATTGACGATTTGAACGCTTTGATAGGCTAATTTCTGTAAGGTGTCGATCAAATCTGCTTCGGTAATATCCCCAAGTTTTTTTCCTTCGAACTGATTTTCAATATTATAAAATATATGCTTTCCCCAAATCGCGGCCCAAGATAATTGTACATAGCCACTAAGAACAATTTGTGGCCAGATTTGATAGGTTTGTGCCAGCGAAAAAACGGCCATTTCCAATCCCTCTTCTTTTAAATCACAGTTAATGGTCATGGTTGCCTTCTCATTGGCCACTGCTTGAAACACCTGCTCAAGGGTTACCGAATCTGGGACAACTTCTTGCCTGTCATGGGCTAGTATTAGCGTACCATCTGTTTGCTGACGCACATCTACTTCAAAACAAAGCTGGCGATCCAAACAAAAGCGAAGAAATGCCCAGCTATTCTCCTCCGTATTGTCACTACCAGAGTGTGCGGTGATCATGGTCATTTTGACCCCTCCTTTAATTCCGTGATTTTCTCCCACACGTCCACTATACCGATGAAGCGTTAATTTCTTGTTAATTACTTGTAAATTCCCTGCGTTTTTTCAGTAAACTAGTTGTAAATCTTGCATGCTCCTTCCTACGAACTCATGAATCGTCGATTTTGCCCTTCTAGCTAGTTTCACCAATTAAGTAGTTCTACATTCCCCGCTTTTAACCTACTACACCTTTTTTTGTTTTCAGCTATTCCTTCTTCTTGCTGAAAGTCCTTGAGGTTCTTTCTTGCAGGATACCATCAAGGTGTTCAATGGCTTATTCCCATTGAATGACCGAGACTTACTATCAGATTTCTGCTCGTTGAACCAAGTCTTTGATACAGGATTTCTTCCGTCATCTTCTCACAAATACCACCTTGCGTTTCTCTAGCGATTGGTCGATGTGCACCCTCCCAGTGGACTGTCACTACCCCTTTTTGCTATGCCTAGCCCACAAAAAAAGCTGTCCTCACAGACAGCTTTTGTCTACAGTCTGCGCATTCTCATTAGAGAACACTCCCTTTTTTGTGACTTTTCTGAAGCTAGAGTGAATACTTTCAACTGCATTAGTAGTGTACATGATTTTTCTAATGGCGCTGCCATAATCAAAGAGTTGTTCAACATGAGAAAAGTTTCGTTTGCATACATCTACTGCACCAGAATAATGAGACCACCGATTTTGAAAACTGTCGAAGGCAGCGTGTGCAGCGTTTAAAGAAGAAGCACTGTAGAATTTTTTCATGTCTCGACAGACTTCCTTATAATCCTTACTTGGGAGGTATCGTAACGCATTTCGAACAAGATGAACAATACAGCGCTGCACAATGACAGAAGGAAAAATTGCTTTTGCGCCTTCTTTGAGACCGGAAACACCGTCCATCGAAATGAAAAAAACATCTTCTACACCACGTACTTTCAGTTCATCAAATACTTGCATCCAGCGATTTTTAGATTCTGTTTGATTGAGCCATAGGCCTAAAATCTCCTTGTTTCCTTTAAGATCATAGCCAAGAATGGTGTACACAGCATATTCTTTAGCTTCATAGTTTTCGCGTAAAGTGACGTACATACAATCAACGAATAGAAATGCATAACACTTGGCTAATGGCCGAGCTTGCCATTCTTCCAATTCAGGAAGGACGGCATCCGTGATATCAGAAATCATTTCGTGGGAAATATCAAAGCCGTAAATATCTTCAACGGTTGCGGCGATATCGCATTGACTCATTCCTCGTGCATACATGGAAAGAACCTTACCTTCGATGTCGGAGACATCTCGTTTTCTCTTAGGAATCAACTCAGGTTCAAAAGAAGCCTCCAGGTCTCTGGGAACATCAATGTTTACTTTACCAAAGCTCGTTTTAAGCGTCTTATTGCCATAACCGTTTCGTCGATTGTCATGTTTCTTTGGCTCTTTAGAATGGGCGTCATACCCTAAATGGTTATTCAATTCTCCTTGAATCCTTTTTTCAAATAAGGGACCAAACACATCTTTTAAAACATCTTGCATATCCTCTACAGATTCGGGTTGATAAGTATTCAAAATGGATTCAGCTAACTTCTCAGCATCAGGATTTCTTTTCTTTCTAGCCATCGTGTAATCACCTCTTGATCTTATTTTAGAAAAATAAAAAGGCTCTATAATTTATGGGACTGATGAATCAGAATTGATTCTTCAGCCCCATTTTTATTTTAGGTATTAAAAA
>NZ_JBDGBK010000119.1:0-8072 GCF_040910045.1 Enterococcus sp. RTP21361st1_A6_RTP21361_211029
CGACAACGATGCCGCCAAGCTGTTCGACCAAGCGAATCGTAGCAGCAATCGTGCCGCCAGTGGCCAACAGATCGTCGCAAACTAGGACACGTTGGCCAGGTTTAATCGCATCTTCGTGTAACGTCAAAATATCCACGCCATATTCTTTCTGGTATGTTGCTTCAATCGTTTTTCGAGGTAGCTTGCCTTTTTTACGTACTGGCGCAAAACCAACACCCAGTTGATACGCCACGGGACAACCAACAATAAACCCACGAGCTTCAGGTCCAACCACCATGTCGATCCCTTTTTCCTGAGCGTACTCGACGATTTGCTGTGTTGCATAACGATAAGCTTCTCCATCAGCCATCAATGGAGAGATGTCGCGAAAGACAATTCCTTCTTGCGGATAATCCGGAATGCTGGCAATATAGTCTTTTAAATTCATGTTTTTTCCTCCTAAGATATCAACCATTTGCGAATCGTTGATAAATCACTCATTAGTAAATCTTCTTCTGTTTTGATTTTTGCAAGTCGCTGTTGATACAACACACTCTCAGTAAGCGGCTTATTCTCTGGATCAGGGACTTTTTTCAAAACGCCATCTTTTATTGTAACAAATTTCAAATCAAAAAACACTTGAATCATAAAAATTAATAATTTTTCTGGAATCTGCAAGTAGTTAGCTACCATTGGCAGTTTATAGCGAATATCAATCCCATTCTGCTGATTGATCAGTTGAAACAAACGGCCGTATTGTTCCCTAGTCCCGACACCATCCAGATAAGCATCCTCTGTGGATACTAAAATCAAATAGATACGATTGACAGGTATTTCTTGAATGATTTTTCTCAAAAGCTCTTTCTCGCTAGGACAGTCTAGAAAAGCGAGTTGCGTATAATTTCCTGAACCAAAAAAAGCTGTCAAATCGTCTAACGTTTGATAAACATGAACGTTCGGACAAAATCGTTCTATCTCTGAAGGCAATTTATCCGAAAAAGCAATACCTAATGTTTGGGCATCAAGGATCAACCCTTGCCGATTTTTCTTTGAACGCAAGTCGAACAGCTGTATGCCGTTGACTTCAAAATCTTCCAACATCAGCTGTGGTTTCTTCTTGCCGTTCCATTCATTGACAGATAATTGCCCCACAACGGCCAATCCTTCACTCTCAAATTCTACTAGCTGTGATCCAAAACCAAAACCGATCACATCTAATTGACCATTTTCTCCATCTGTAAGACTGACTTTTAAATGCTGATTCTCTGTACCAATTTGTCGGCCATTATCAGCAGAAATATTCGTAATCAAAAACTTTGGGATTGGGTTGTCTGTACCAAAGGGAGCTAAAATTTTCAGCGACTCGATAAAATTTGTCGTAATTTCTGCTAAAGACAATTCTTCATCAATCGGTAACGGAATCCCGCTAGAAAGGTCGATCCGATTATCGACCACGTATTGATTCATACGTTCTTGGAGCATCGAAAGGTGATCAATGGGCACACTGAGCCCTACTGCCGCATGGTGTCCACCAAAGCTGGTAAACATTTCACGCATTCCAGAGAGCATGTCAAATAGATTTAATGCTGCAACACTGCGCCCAGAACCTTTAGCAATACCGTTGCTTTTTTTGGTTAAAACAAGGACCGGTCTGCCAGTCTGTTGCATCAATCGTCCAGCAACGATCCCTAAGACACCTTCATGCCAATCATCTCCCACAATTAAATGGACTTGATTTGAATCGGAAAGCATATTCTGAGCTTCTTTCAAAATCGTTTCCACATATTGCTTTCTTTGAAGATTGATCGTATCTAATTGATTGGCTAACAATTGGGCTTCTTCTGGATCAAATGTCGACATAAGTGTTACCGCAGGATTGGCATCTTCCAAGCGTCCAATCGCATTCAAACGAGGTCCGATGGCAAAACCAATATCCGTTTCATTGATTGCCCGTTTCTTCAGACCACTCACTTCGATCAGTGCCGAGAGCCCCGCACGTTCGGTTTGCTGGATCATTTTTAATCCGTTAGTGACCAGAATGCGATTCTCACCAGTGAGCGACACCATGTCAGCGATCGTACCAATTGCCACGAGATCTAATAATTCGACTGGCACTTCTTCTAATAACGCAGTAGCGACTTTGAATGCGACTCCGACACCCGCCAAATCTGAAAAAGGGTAATTTCCTAATGGATGGCGAGGATGAATGATGGCATACGCATCGGGTAATTCTGGTGGCAACTCATGGTGATCTGTAACGATAACATCTACCTGTGCTTCTTTGGCATAAGCCAATGCCTCATGACCAGATACACCATTATCAACAGTTATAATCAATTGCACACCAGCTGCGATTTTATCTTGATAAACGGAAAGATTGGGCCCGTAGCCATCGGTAAAGCGATTGGGCAGATAAAATTCAACATCCGCACCCAATAATTCCAGCGCTTCTTTTAAGACAGTCGTGCTCGTAATACCATCAGCATCGTAGTCTCCATAAATCAGAATACGCTCTTCATTCATGATCGCTGTCTGAATTCTATCGACGGCTTTTTCCATATCATAAAACAAAAATGGATCATGAAGTCCCTGCAAATCCGGTTCTAAAAAACTTTGCAAGTCTGCTGCTGTTCGAATATTCCGCTGCCATAATAATTGACCTATTAATGGTGACAAACCTCTTGCTTGGATCATTTCCTCGAAATTAGCTGATAATTCACTTTTTTGTGGTCTCAGCCAATGAAAGTTCGCGCGTTTCACACAATCACTCCTAACTTGGTAATTATAGCAAATATTTTGGAGAAAAGAAAAGCGTTGACCAAAAAAGCACTACCAGCTTCTATCCTATTTCTAGTACAATAAAAACGACATCCTTCGGTCGTTTATCGAAAGACCATCGAAGGATGTCGTTTTTATTTTGCTCATTTGTTGCAAAAGAGTGGTGAGCCAATCTTGCGCCTCACTTCAGAGATTTACCGTTCTGGTTGGAGTCCCAAAACCCTCTTTTGAAAAACAAGAGTGCAAGCTTACCATTACTCTGGAAACGTATCTTGACGATTTTCTATAATTGGTGGTTCACCAGGCACAACTGCCGCAGTTTTTGCTTCTGCTTCAGCAATTTGTTGTTCCCTCAAGGCGAGGTCTGCTTGCTTGTTTGCATATTCCCGTTCTAATACCTCACGCTGTTCTTGAAATTTTTCTTCATTATTTTGTTGAAAGTCAGCCAATTCTTTCCGTAATCTTTTTAATTCTTTCTTTTGTTGGAACATCGTACTAGTTGACACTAGTAAGATAATCAGTGCCCCCAACAAAGCCGCCCCAATGATAATCAAGATCAGAGGCGCTTTGATGCTAGTAAAGCCAAAATTGATTGGAACAGTCATATTATTGGCGACCGCAAAAAGGACGATCACTAAAACCAACAAAATACCTACGATTACTCGCCATTGATTTTTCATCAAAAACAACTCCTATTTTTTATTGAATAGACTTCCAGCCAAGTAGTCCCCAATAGCTGGGAATAGTGTGTAGAATTTTGCAGCTACTCCCATCACTTGTGGGCGATTGATCTCTCGTTTTGGATGAATCATCGCTTTAACGATGGTCTTTGCCAGTTTTGTTGGTTCAAGAACAAATGTCCCTAAAGAAGCTAAATAATTGCCACTAGGATCTGCTTGGTCAAAGAAGGCTGTTTCGATAGGCCCCGGATTGACAGTTGTCACATGAATGCCGAAAGGTTTCAACTCCAAACGCAACGCATTTGAAAAACCTAATACAGCAAATTTGGTTGCCGAATACACTGCAGTTTTTGGTGTAGCAATTTTCCCAGCCATCGATGCCACATTGATGATATGACCAGAGCGCTGATCGACCATTTCTAAAGCAATTTGCTGTGTTAAGACCATCATCCCTAATACGTTCACTTCAAACATATTGCGGATCGTTTCTGGTTTCATTTCTGTAAATTCTTGAAAAATACCAAAACCAGCATTGTTGACAAGAATGTCCACTTTTCCGACCTTTTCACGAATCGAAGCAATGATATTTTCGACACTTTCAGGGTCTGCAATATCCAATTGAAAGGCATAAGCTGGTTTGCCACTTAATGTCATACAATGTTCTTTGACTTTGTTGATCAACTGACTTCTACGGGCACAAATCACCACGATCGCACCGCGACGCGCTGCTTCATAACAGATTTGTTCCCCTAAGCCAGCAGATCCGCCAGTTACGACAATTACTTTATTTTCTAACAACATCTTGATCTCCTTTTTCTGCAAATGGGACATCGATGACATCGAAGTCTTTCACGATCACCGTATTAGGAAACACAGCTTTTGCTTCATTTGCCAGATTTGTAATATCTTTCCCAACATAGCGTGCACTAATGTGCGTCAAAAGCAATCGTTTTACCTGCGCTTGTTTGGCTACTTCAGCCGCCTGCACCGTTGTAGAATGAAAATAGGCGCGAGCCATTTTAGCTTCATCTTTATTGAAGGTACTTTCGTGAACCAGTACATCTGCATTTTCAGCCAGTAAGATCGAATTGGCACAAAGGCGAGTATCTCCTAAAATCGTGACGGTACGTCCCTTTTTCGCTTCACCTACATAGTCACTTCCGTTGATTTGTCGTCCATCTTCCAACGTGACGATTTCGCCTTTTTTCAGTCGACCAAAAACTGGACCCGGTTTGATTCCTAATGCAGTCAAAGCTTCTACCTGAAGCTCTCCTTGGTGACTCGCTTCTTCAACTCGATACCCAAAGCTTTCAATTCCGTGATCCAACCGACGGCAAGAAACGGTAAACTGTTTGTCCTTGAAGAGAATGCCTTCTTTTGTGATCTCATGAAAAACTAACGGGTAGCTCAATTTTGTTTGAGAAATTTTTAACACGGTCCGCACAAATTCTTCAATACCTATGGGCCCATAAATCTCTAACGGTGAAGCGCCCCCTTGAAAGGAGCGACTGCTGATCAATCCAGGCAATCCATAAATATGATCTCCATGTAAGTGAGTAATGAATATCTTTTCGATTTTCCGTGGGCGAATCGTAGAATGCAAAATCTGCATTTGTGTGCCTTCACCACAGTCAAACAACCAAACAGCATTGCGTTCATCAAGTAACCGCAGTGCTGTGCTTGTTACATTCCGATGTTTCGCTGGTACGCCTGCACCGGTACCTAAAAATTCTAATTCCATATACTTCTTTCCTTTCATCTTCCCCCAATTTTAGCGGAAACGAAGGTCAGATGCAATTTATAGTTTATTCCTGTTCTTCTTCAGATTGGGAATGAGACTTTTTCCAATCTTCTTGCGCTTGTGCTTTCGTTTTTTCTTCGACTTTTTTAGCCGTTTCAATTTCTGCTTCTACTTCATCATAGTCAAAGCGAGTAATTTCCCCACCTAATTGATTCATGATCAACTGATTTAGTGGACGATTGTCTTCCTCATCTGCAATCAACAATAAGCCAGTGTCGCCTACCCCAATTTGGGTGCTGACATGTTCAAACAGCAATTGTGCATTTTGGATTTCTTTGGCGTCTCGTGTCGCACCAATCATACTACCGCCGAACCAGCCTAACATGATTCCTAATGGTCCTCCCAGAATTCCTACTAGCATCCCAATCATTCCACCAGTCGATGCTTTGTTATTACCGGTAAAGTCTAGAAAATCTTCGATCTTGAACTGGTGCGCACCGGATTCTGTATGAGTGATCACAGCCATTTGTTCTCCTTTGATTTTCCGTTCCATATGCATGCGTTTTACTTCAGAAAATGCTTGGAATGCTTCCGAGTTTGCGTTGAAATTCATTACAATCACACGTTTTGCCATAATTTTCGCTCCCTTTCTTTTCTTTATTTTACCAGTATCTTGTCTATTTGAAAAAGAAAACAAATAAAAAAACGAAGTCATCTCATAACTCCGCTTTTTTATAAAGATTCCCTAGTTGTATCAAGAGTTGTTCCTATTGATAGGATTAGGCGCTAACGCTTTAACTGTATCTAAAGCAGCAACTAAGCTTACTCAACTAATCTTATTCAACAAATTCAAACTCAAAATTACCGATGCGCACGATATCGCCATCTTTGGCTCCTCGCGCACGTAACGCTTCGTCTACTCCTAACCCGCGTAATTGACGGGCAAAACGCATGACTGTTTCATCATGATCAAAGTTAGTCATTTGGAAGAGTTTCTCAATCTTTTCACCACTCAAGATCCAAGTAGCATCTGGATCACGATCAATGGTAAATTCTGGTTCATCCGAATGGAACCCATATTGAACAACTTCTTCTTCGATTTCCTCATCATACAATAAGAATTCTGGTGTGACTTCTAATAAGTCTGCAGTTGCACTCAGTAAAGCATCAATTCCCTTACGAGTGACACCTGAAATTGGGAAAATCGGCAAAGGATCTGCGAATTCATCGGTTTGTTCTTTTGCTAATTGCTCTTTGAATTTCACCAGATTTTCTTCTGATTCTGGCATATCCATTTTATTCGCTACGATAATTTGCGGACGTTCAAGCAAGCGTAAGTTATGGGTTGCTAATTCTTGATTGATTGCTTGATAGTCTTCATACGGATCGCGCCCTTCCATCCCACTCATATCGATCACGTGCAAAATCACTCGTGTCCGTTCAATGTGTCGTAAAAACTGTGTACCTAATCCAACACCTTGCGATGCCCCTTCAATCAATCCAGGAAGATCGGCCACAGCAAAACTACGACCATCTGAAGTCGTTACCATCCCTAGATTAGGGACTAGCGTTGTAAAGTGATAGGCACCAATCTTCGGTCTTGCAGAAGAAATGACAGAAAGTAATGTAGATTTTCCTACGGATGGGAAACCAACCAAGCCGACATCAGCTAGTACTTTCAATTCCAATTCAATTTTTCTTTCTTGGCCAGGTTCGCCATTTTCAGCTAGTTCTGGCGCTGGATTCTTTGGCGAAGCAAAACGGATATTGCCGCGACCGCCACGGCCGCCTTTGGCAATCGTCAACGTCTGTCCTTGCTCCAACAGATCTCCTAGCAAAGCACCTGTGTCTGCATCGCGGACAGTGGTTCCTTGGGGAACTTTGATATACGTATCTTCTGCTCCGCGGCCATGCATCCCTTTACTCATTCCGTTTTCACCTGGTTGTGCTTTAAAATGACGATTGAAACGGAAATCCATTAACGTACGCAAGCCTTCGTCGACAACTAAAATCACATCACCACCGCGGCCGCCATCCCCACCGGCTGGTCCGCCATCGGGAACGTATTTTTCTCTTCTAAATGCAACCATCCCGTCTCCGCCTTTACCAGCTTTGACATCGATTGTTACCTGATCTAAAAACATGGACATGTTATGTGCCCTCCATTCTCTCTTCTTACCTTCTAATAAACCAATTTGAATACAATTCATGCCATTTGCAGGCCAAAGTTCACCTTTAAGAAAGTCTATTTAATTGTAACGACCGCAAGGCCATTTGTCTATCTTTTCTGCCTCTTTTCCCAAAGAACTAGATAAAAAATTAAGGGTTTTTCTTTGACAGAATCCTGGTTTCGTAGCAGAATTTTAATTGTAAGATCAAAAAAGAGGAGGAACAATAGATTATGACAGTAAAAGTGGGAATAAATGGATTCGGACGTATCGGTCGCTTGGCCTTCCGTCGAATCAAAGAAGTATCAGATGATATCGAAGTCGTGGCGATCAATGATTTGACGAGCCCCGTCATGCTAGCCCAGTTACTCCAGTTTGATTCAACTCATGGTACCTATCCAGGCACAGTCACTGCCACAGATGATGCGATCGTCGTTGATGGAGAAGAAACAAAAGTCTACGCAGAACCTGATGCCAGCAAAATTCCTTGGGTGAAAGAAAATGGCGTGGATATCGTTTTAGAATGTACAGGCTTTTATACATCTGAAGAAAAAGCACAAGCACACTTAGATGCCGGTGTAAAACGTGTCGTTATCTCTGCACCAGCAGGAAAAATGAAAACGATCGTTTACAATGTCAATAGTGATACACTTACTGCAGAGGACAAAATCATTTCAGCTGGTTCTTGTACAACCAATTGTTTAGCTCCAATGGCTTATTTACTAA
>NZ_JBDGBK010000120.1:0-7657 GCF_040910045.1 Enterococcus sp. RTP21361st1_A6_RTP21361_211029
CAGTTAATCTTATCATACAAAAAAGGAGTGGATTTCTCCACTCCATAAAAGTCTAACTTTTTGGGGTCACTACAAAAAGTCATTTTCGAGTACTTTTTGTTTTATGCCTGCGATAAGCTCTTTTGTAACCTGAAAATCCGGGCTATAGAGGACTGCTCCTTTGAGTTTGTGGATGGTCTGCTTCCACTAAAAGAAAGCATTCAGCTAGAGCAGCCAGCACTTATCTTCTATTCTCTTTAACTCTCTTTAATCTTAGTCAATGATTTCTCCATTACTGCGGATAACTCTTTGATACCAAGCAAAGCTATCTTTTTTGATTCTTTCGCCACTGCCTTTTCCATAATCATCACTATCTACATAAATAAATCCATAGCGTTTGCTCATTTCACTAGACGAACAGCTGACTATATCAATGGGTCCCCAAGCATAGTAACCGCGCAGATCCACACCATCTTTGATTGCTTCTTTCATGGCTCGAATATGATCTCGATAATACTCTATACGATAGGAATCATGAATGCTCCCATTTTCCAATTTATCAAAATAGCCAATCCCATTTTCAGTGATATAAATTGGACACTGATAGCGATCATAAAACTCATTTAAAAGAATTCTCAAGCCAATGGGATCAATTGTCCACCCCCAAGGATTTGCTGGTAGTTCCTTATTTCTGTGTGGTCCTAAATCCTTATCGTAAGAGTCTTGATCGCATATTTGTGTATAGTAGTAAGAAAAAGACATAAAGTCTGCCGTATGCTTCAGTGCTTCTT
The DNA here is from genome assembly GCF_040910045.1 of Enterococcus sp. RTP21361st1_A6_RTP21361_211029. Classification (NCBI taxonomy): domain Bacteria; kingdom Bacillati; phylum Bacillota; class Bacilli; order Lactobacillales; family Enterococcaceae; genus Enterococcus; species Enterococcus sp. RTP21361st1_A6_RTP21361_211029. The sequence goes on from NZ_JBDGBK010000120.1 coordinate 771, forward strand.
CGTCATCTTCTCCAAAAGTTACATGAATGCCTTTATCATCAAAGTAACGGAAAGCATAACCAGGATAGCGGCCGCGAAGTAAGACGTCTGCAAAGAAATACTCCATTTGATTTAATTTTAATGCAGCTAGAACATCTTCCGCCTTGCTAGATGCGGCATAAGATGGACCGCCACAAAGCATCATGCCGATCTCATTATCTGGATAATGTGCATGCGCATATTTTGTAATCAATGCACTAGCAACCATTTCATTGTGTACTCCTTGATATTTAGCAGAAAGCAAATCCTCTACTGCATCCTCAGGAATTCCAAGATGATTGAACGATTCATGGACAATTAAATTGATTTGATTAACCACTATCCACTTCTTTACTTTGTCATGATAGCGATCTAGCAGAACTTGACCATAACGGACAAAGAAATCAATAACTTCTCTTGAATACCAGCCTTTATACGAAGTTGTCAAATGAAGTGGCATTTCATAGTGAGACATTGTGATCATTGGTTCCATACCATTTTTTATTATTTCATCAAATAAATCGTCATAAAACTGCAAACCCGCTTCATTCGGCTCCAACTCATCTCCGTTTGGAAAAATTCTTGCCCAGTTGATAGAAGTCCGAAATGTTTTTAGCCCTAATTCAGCAAGCAATTTCAAGTCATCTTTATACGTGTGATAGAAATCAATTCCCCACCGTTTTGGAAAAATTCGCTCTGTACTGTTCATTGCTTCTTTGATATAAGCTGTCGTTATTTCCATATTAGATTTCTTTTCTAAGTCAACATCTGGAAGAAACTCATTAATATCTGCCACACACCAGCCTTTTCCGTCTACATCCCACGCACCTTCAGCTTGATTAGCTGCAATAGCACCGCCCCATAAAAAATCTTTTGGAAAACCTTCAGGTATTTTAGTCATTTTCTTCCTCTCTTTCCAGTCTACTCTCCAATTGCTCAATGCGCCGATCATAGGCTTTAAAAATTGCCAGCATGCGTTTAGCAATATTTATCTCACTGTAAATAGTCATCAATGTATCCTGTGCATGTGCGAACAACACAGAATACTCTCCATCTTCACCAGATGTTTCAGCCGTAATTGCATCTGTCTGTATGCGGTGTGCCTGTACAATCTCCTCATTTGCTTGCTTTATTTCCACTTCAGCCAGTGCAAAATCATATGATTCAATCGCTTTCAAGGCATCCATACAATGCTTTCTGGCATCTCCAGCATGTAGAATTATCTGCATGGCATGTTGAACGATTTGTTCTTTCACCATTCTAAGACCTTCTTTCACAATTATCTTTCTATACTCTTTCAGTTGCTTCAGCAGCTTCTCTTTCGCATTCTTGTTTTTCATAGGCTTTAAAAAATGGATACCAAATCGCTGCCGCCACGACAAAAACAATCAGCATTAGCAGAATGCCTGAAATTGTTCCGGTAGTTAGCCAAGTGGCAATCGGAAATGGACAGTACCACATTTGAAACATGACTGTTGGAATAGGTGCAAAAGCAATGACTTTCGTAAATAACCAGACAATTAATGGCAATATCAACCCTTGTAACCACATCGGGACCATCAATAGTGGATTCCAAGCAATACAGCCAAAAACAATCGGTTCATTGATATTAAAAATCGTCGGAGCAACCGAAGCCGTACCCAAGGCTTTTAATTTTTTTGATTTGGAGCGCATCAACATAAAAACAAGAGGCATTGTACAGCCGATACCGCCAATCCATAGATAAGCAGAATAAATAGTTGGATCAGTTACTAAATTCATTGCCTTTCCGTCAATATTTGCTTGAATAGCAGTCAATAAAACTGGATTTAAAACAGGCGTTAATACCCATGTTGAAATTCCCAACGAATAGAGGAAACAAACAATCAACATCATCAATGAAAAGCCCCATGGCGTCTCAATCACACTTTGTAATGGCATAAAGATGGCTAGAACAGCATTGTAGACATCAAAGCCAAGAAGATCAACGAAGATCCATCCGGTAAGGACAACAATACCGATTGGCAGCATAGCATCAAACCAAGAGCGGACAAAATCGGGAATCACCGATTCCTCACTGAAAAAAGAAAACTTTCCAAATAAATTCAACACCATACCAGCGAATAGTCCTGCAACAATTGCAATAAACATTCCCCCTGCACCAAGCGCACTATGACTAAAACCAGGTTCTCCGTCAGCAATGACTTGTGGAGAAATAATAATCAAAAATAAGATGATTCCAGACATTCCAGCATTGATTCTTTGCTTACGCAGTCTTTTTTTCTCCATCAAGTTGAAAGGAATCAGAAAAGATATGACAAGTGAGATCATCCCCATCGTCCATCCGTATGGCGTCCAGAAATTGGGTAAACTTGGAAAATAATCATTTAAAATTGCCAGCATACAAAAGACCGATCCTAAGAAAATTAATGGCAAAGCCTGCATGATTGAGTCTTTAAGAGTCACGATCCAAACGTTATGATTGATTTTATTCATTTTGGGCGTAAAGCTGTTTTCCAGCCAGTTAATTAAGGATTGCATTTTATTCCCTCCATTCTGAAAGCTACTGTACCTCTTCCAACAAGTGATCCAAAGCTTGTTTTCCGTTTAATGTGGCATAGTATTCAGGCTTCATCAAAATCACTTTCACTGGTGCATCACCAACAAATTCTTCTACTTCATCCAAAATATACGCCAGATGGGGACCAACCATTAACGCATCAATGTCGTCAATGTAGTTTTCAATCTCACTTTCACCGCGAGCAGTAATTTTTATGTCCAATCCTTTTTCAGCAGCAGCTTTGCGAATATTAGCAGCCATAAAACCTGAGCTGGCTCCAGATCCACACACAAGTAAAACATTCAATTTTTTCATGATTTTTCTCCCCCAATTCAATTTTCATTGATAGCGCTATCAATTACAGTTATACTATAGTCAATCTACAGCGGTGAAACAAATATTCTTTTGCACTGCAGTGGTGAAAGAGAGGGTGTCAGCCAATGAAAGCAAAGTATATAAAACTTCTTCACTATCTAAATGAGCAAGACAATTGGGTTTCCTCCACTCAATTAGCGGAAAAATTTGGGTTATCCAAACGGACGATAAAATCGTATATCGCAGATATTCAAGACAATGAATCTGATTTGATCCTTTCTTCAAACAAAGGCTATCGAGTGATAGCAAGTAATCTGGTCACTTTTTTCAATAACACAGAAACAAGTGTCCCTGAAACACCTACTGAACGAACTGCTTATCTCCTTTTGCGACTGATTTCAACCGAGGAAGCTCTATCTGTTTATGATCTAGCAGAAGAACTATTTATCAGCGAGTCCACATTATTGAGTGATGCAAAAAAACTTAAAAAAAATGTTCTGAACTGGCTATCGAAGTCAGACTAACCAAAGATACACTACAGTTGATTGGGACAGAAAAAGCGAAAAGACAATTAATCCATCAGACATTGCTATCCGAATTGGATAATCATTTCGTTGATATGACTAAGCTACAAGAAAGTTTTATAGATTTTGACCTTGATTATATCAAGGAAATTATTGCCGAACTTTTTTCAGACTATGATTTTTTCACGAATGATTATGCGTTAACAAATATAGTTATTCATCTAGCAATTGCCGTAGACCGTATGAAAGGAAATTTTCAGTCTCCTGAAGCAGAAGCTCAAGCGCCTCACTCAATCCATCCGACAGTACTAAAAATTTCCGAAAAAATCGCGGAAAAAGTAGCGGAACGGTACGGTATTCGTTTTCCCAAAGAAGAAATTCGTGATTTAGCTATCCTAATTTCAGCGAATGGAACTAGCGTGAATTTCACTCAAATTTCACCTGATGAGTTAGAGAAGGTCACGGACAAAAACTGCCTTGACTTAGTAAGAAAAATTCTAGCAAAAGTGGATGAATTATACTTTATTGATGGCAATGAACCTGAGTTCTTCATTCGATTTGCCCTCCATATAAAGAATTTACTGTATCGGATCAATAACGGCTACTCTTGTAGAAACCCAATGACAGAAACACTAAAAAAAGAATGTCCGCTCATCTATGATTGTGCCGTCCAGGTTTCTCATGTCATTCAAAAAGAAATCGGTTATACGATTAGTGAAGACGAAATTGCCTACATAGCTTTTCATTTAGGCTATGCGTTAGAAATTCAAAAACAGCGTACGAATAAAATAAACTGCACGATTCTAGTGCCTCATTACTACAACATGAATATTCAGGTGATGGAAAAGCTTCAGAAAAATTTCTCTGATGACCTTGAGATCCAGAATATTCTTACTAGTGAAAAAGAGTTGCAGTATGTAGATACAGAACTGATTGTGTCTGCTGTTAAACTGAAGCAAGTGATCGCTACCCCATACGTGATCATTAATCCTTTTTTTACCCTTGAAGATCGGCAACAAATTACCGCCAAGATCTTTGATATCAAAGAAAAAAAACGAAAAGAACAATTTGTGAAAACCTTTCTATCGCTTGTTGATAAAAAGCGATTCTCATATACAACTGAAAATCAAAACTCCGCAGAATTGCTCAAACAATTATGTGGTCAAATGAAAGAAGAAGGAATCGTGGACGAGACCTTTTATCCACAAGTAATTGAGAGGGAGCAACTTTCTTCTACTGCCTTTGGTTCAGTGGCTATTCCACATTCACTGACAATGAATGCCAATCGTACGGGGGTTGCGATTGCCGTCAATCCAAAGGGGATCCAGTGGGGAAATAATCGTGTCACATTGGTTTTTTTGATTTCCATCAATTACCATAACCGTCATGTGTTTCGGGAAATTTTTGATGATCTGGCCATGATTTGTACAGATGAACAAAACATTCATAAATTAAGTGCCATAACCACCTTCGATGAATTTGTAGACACGCTGACACAGTGTTTTATCAGCAACAACACAAAACAATGATACTTTTTATTATTGATAGCCATACACGTCGCACAATAGTGGGCAGCCTCTTGGCTGTTCTTTGATTAATAAACTTGGTTATTAACATTCTAAAGGCTGCTCTTCTTGTTCTTTTGACATAATAAGAATATAAAAAAGATCCTGATAAAAGTTCATTCATCCTCGACATACAATCCAGCGTCAAGAAGCACTCAAAATCATCAATTTTGAGTGCTTCTTGTTTTTTTATGTTTCTTAAGAAAATTTTCGGTCTTTCTAAACAAGTGGGATCAAATAGATTTCCTTCATTCATCAATTCTATGTAGAGCAACATTCCCTATTTTAGATTAGGATTGATCAATCCAACAATCACCAATCACCTTGGCAAACGAAATCTGTCCTTTTCTAATATCTGTTTTTTTAGTTAATGCAAACTTTCAGAAGTTTTTCTCTTGAAAAATTCATAAACAAGGAATACAATAAGATTGTTTTTAGGTACACCTAAAAAGATAGGATGTGACAGAATGAATGAAGAAAAAAAATTGATCCAGGCAGCAAATGGACCTAGCTTGGAAGAAATAAACAATACCGTAGCTATTCCCAAGGATGGGAATTTTTGGCGTAATCTTTTAGCTTTTTCTGGTCCCGGAGCGTTAGTCGCGGTTGGGTATATGGATCCTGGTAACTGGATCACTTCAATCGGGGGTGGTGCCGAATATGGTTATCTCCTGCTATCCGTCATCTTGATTTCAAGTCTGATTGCGATGTTGCTCCAATACATGGCAGCTAAACTAGGGATTGTCACCCATATGGACCTCGCACAAGCAACCCGTAAACACACCAGTAAAAAGCTGGGCTTTTTCCTTTGGATTATTACCGAGTTGGCGATCATGGCAACAGATATCGCCGAAGTAATCGGTGGAGCAATTGCTTTGAATCTATTATTCGGTCTACCATTAGTTGTAGGGGTCTTTTTGACGATTTTCGATGTCTTTTTACTGCTTTTCTTGATGAAATTAGGCTTTCGAAAAATCGAAGCCATCGTAATGACCTTAATATTGGTGATTCTGCTTGTTTTTGTTTACGAAGTGATTATTGCCCAACCTGATCTTCCGGCACTTGTTCAAGGCTTCATTCCCCAAAAACAAGTATTGAACCCTGGACAGCTGACCATGGCATTAGGGATCGTTGGCGCGACCGTCATGCCCCATAATTTGTATTTGCATTCGTCGATTTCACAATCAAGAAAGATTGATCGGACGAATCCGCAAGAAGTCGCTACAGCTGTTCGCTTTGCCACATGGGATTCAAATATTCAGCTTTCGGCTGCTTTTGTCGTTAATTGTCTGTTGCTGATTTTAGGGAGCGCATTGTTCTTCGGTCACAGCGAAGAAGTCGGTACTTTTTCAGCGCTGTATGATGCCTTACAAAATTCAGCGATCGCGGGAGCGGTGGCTAGTCCAGCCCTTAGTGTTCTTTTTGCCGTAGCATTACTGGCTTCCGGACAAAACTCAACTATCACTGGAACACTGACAGGACAAGTCGTCATGGAAGGCTTCATCCATATGAAGATTCCAACATGGGCAAGACGATTGATCACTCGTGGCCTTTCTGTCGTACCTGTTTTACTATGTACCCTCTACTTTGGCGGTAATGAACAGGCACTAGATAATCTTTTGATCTATTCACAGGTCTTTTTGAGTATTGCATTACCAGTCTCAATGATTCCATTGGTTTACTTTACTAGTTCCAAAAAAATCATGGGCGAAAAGTTCAAGAACCCTCTGTGGGTCACTTCTCTGGGCTGGATTTGCGCCATCGCATTAACAGTCCTCAACATTCGCTTGATCATCGAAACAATGTCTGGTATTTTTTAAAAAAAGAAAAAAGCCGCACGATCGCAGTTTTTGAAGCGACCCCCAAAAGTTAGACCAAAAAATCTAACTTTTGGGGGTCGTTATTTGTATGGCAAAATATCCTTTT
>NZ_JBDGBK010000121.1:0-7181 GCF_040910045.1 Enterococcus sp. RTP21361st1_A6_RTP21361_211029
TTCGTTTTCATAAATCTATTATAAAAGAAAAGACTGTAGACATCATCCATAAAATGGACTTTGTCTACAGTCTGAAACATCTTAATTGATGTTTTTTGTTTGCACAGAATTTTTCCGATAAAAGATGTTCCGGAGCAAACTTTCTCCGTTTATTTTCTAGTCCTGAGAGATTGCCCCATGCATCTTACCTCTTATCTATTATTGCTTGATGGCCGCTTCTATCGCTTGCCAAGCTTCTTCTTTCCCCTGTTTAGTGATGGAAGAAAAAAGAATAAAGGTGTCTGCTGGATCGAATTCCAGCGCTTTTTTGATCACACTTTCATGCTTGTTCCATTTCCCGCGAGGAATCTTGTCTGCTTTCGTGGCCACCACGATTACTGGGATCTCATAATATTTCAAAAACTGATACATTTGAATATCTTCCTGAGAAGGCGCATGGCGCAGATCCACTAGAGAGACGACTGCCCGCAGCTGCTGTCTCTCTGCAAGATACGTCTCGATCATCTTCCCCCACTTTGCCCGCTCCGTTTTTGAAACTTTTGCATAGCCATATCCTGGCACATCCACAAAATGCAAGGTGTTTTCAATCAAGTAAAAATTCAATGTTTGGGTCTTACCAGGTTTCGAAGACGTTCGCGCTAAATTTTTTCGATTAATCAATGTATTGATAAAGGAAGACTTCCCAACATTGGAACGACCCGCTAACGCGATTTCCGGTAAATGCGTATCCGGATATTGTGCCGGTGAAACAGCACTGATCACAATTTCTGCATCATGTACTTTCATCTGCTCGCTCCCTTCTAATAAAATCTCATATGCTTTCAGAAAGAAAGTCGGATAGTCATCAAACTATCCGACTTACTAAAATTAAACTGCTTTTTTTGTTTCTTCATTATAAATGATTGTCGGTTCACCGATTTCTTTGGCTGCATCTTCGGTAATAATGACTTTTTCAATCGACTCATCAGAAGGAACATTGAACATCACGTCCATCATGATATTTTCGATAATCGAACGTAAACCACGAGCACCCGTATTGCGTTCGATCGCTTTATCCGCAATCGCGCGTAGAGCAGCTGGTTCAAACTCAAGCTCAGTATCGTCTAATGCTAACAGTTTTTGGTATTGTTTGACTAGCGCATTTTTCGGCTCCGTCAAAATACGGACCAAGTCATCGGTCGTCAATTTGTCTAAAGCTGCCATAACCGGCAAACGGCCAATAAATTCTGGGATCAAGCCGAATTTCAACAAGTCTTCAGGAATGATATGTTGCATGATGCTTTCATCTTCTGAGAACCGTTTGTTGTTCGTTCCAAAACCGATCGTTTTTTCACCCATCCGGTTTTTAACGATGGTATCAATCCCGTCAAATGCACCACCAACGATGAATAAAATATTCGTCGTATCGATTTGAATCATTTCTTGATGAGGATGCTTCCGTCCACCTTGAGGCGGTACACTTGCTTGTGTCCCTTCCAAGATCTTCAGCAACGCTTGTTGCACCCCTTCACCCGATACATCTCGCGTGATCGAAACATTTTCGCTTTTACGAGCGATTTTGTCGATTTCATCAATATAAATGATGCCCTTTTCTGCCATTTCAACGTTATAGTCCGCTGCTTGCAGAAGTTTCAGCAAAATATTTTCTACATCTTCTCCGACATATCCAGCTTCCGTCAAGCTGGTGGCATCGGCGATAGCAAATGGCACATTCAATGAACGGGCCAATGTTTGAGCAAGGAACGTTTTCCCAGAGCCAGTTGGTCCAATTAGACAAATATTGCTTTTTTGCAACTCAACGTCTTCTGCGGTCGGCTCAACGTTCACTCGTTTGTAATGATTGTAAACCGCTACAGCAAGTGTCTTTTTCGCACGATCTTGTCCGATGACGTAATCATTTAATATATGCAGCAATTCTTGTGGTTTAGGTACCTCGGTAAATTCACGAATGGCTTCTTCGTAGAACTCTTCGTCAATGATCTCCTTGCACAAGTCGATACATTCATTACATATGTATACACCAGGACCGGCAACGATCTTCTTTACTTCCTCTTGCGTCTTCCCGCAAAAAGAACAACGAACAGCGTCATTTCCATTTGTGTTGTCGTACATACTGTTCACCCCTTGATAAATTTCTAACCTGTAAAGGAGTGGAATTGGTTTTACTATCTTTACAGTCTTTAATCATCTTATCATAACTCATTTGAAAGAAAAAGCTATTTCTCATGGCCGTTACGTTTTCTTAGCAATTGACCACGTCCGCAAAATAAGTCAAGATCCTCCTGCTCAAAAAGGCAAAGTAAGCAAAAAACGATCGTATGAAATATACACACCATTGCTTTTTGATCAATCAAAAAGGGCAAACATCGGAAAAGACGTTTGCCGCTCTTTTGATGAAAATTAAGCTTCTTTCGCCGTACCAGTTACGATTTCAACGGCTTTCTTCATTGTGATGTCATGTTTCAACATATCTTCTGTCAAGACGCGTTTGATTTGATCAACAGGCATGTTGTAAGCTTCTGAAAGCTCTTGAATTTCTTTTTCGATGTCTTCTTCAGTTGCTTCCAAACCTTCTGCTTTTGCGATTGCTTCAATCACAAGGTTAGTTTTCACACGAGTTTCTGCTTCGCCTTCAAATTGTTGATGCAAGTCAGCTTCCGTTGAACCAGTCAATTGATAGTACATTTCTGGTGAAATTCCTTGACGTTGCATGTTGTTCAAGAACTCATCCATTGAGCGGTGAACTTCGTCATGGACCATTGAATGTGGTAATTCAACGATTTCTGCGTTTTCAACTGCTTGGCGAATCGCTGCTTCATCTTTTGCATCTTCAGCAGCTTTTTCTTTTGTTTCTGTCAATTCTTTGCGGTATTTTTCTTTTAGTTCAGCAAGTGTTTCAACGCTATCATCAACATCTTTGGCAAATTCATCATCTAATTCAGGCAATTCTTTTGCTTTGACTTCGTGAACTGTTACTTTAAAGACCGCATCTTTACCTGCTAGATCTTCTGCTTGATAATCTTCAGGGAAAGTGACGTTGACTTCTTTGCTTTCGCCAGCTTTCACTCCTACTAATTGATCTTCAAAACCTGGGATGAAAGAGTTAGAACCCAATTCTAATGAATAGTTTTCGCCTTTGCCGCCTTCAAATGTTTCTTCACCTAAGAAACCTTCAAAGTCGATAACGACTGTATCGCCATTTTCAGCAGCTTCGTCTTCTTTGATGACTAACTCAGCTTGTGCTTCTTGTTCACGTTTGATGCGAGCATCTACGTCTTCTTCTGTTACTTCACGATCTTGTTTTTCAACAGTCAACTCTTTGTAATCACCAAGTTTAACTTCTGGTTTCACAGTCACTTCTGCTTTGATCACCCAGTCTTGACCTTTTTCCATGCTGTCAACATCGATTTTTGGTTGTGATACTGGATCAATACCAGCTTCTTTAACTGCTGCTTCATAAGCTTCTGGCAAGACAGCATTCAATGCATCTTCATACAATGCTTCTTCTCCGTACATACGGTTAAATACTTGGCGAGATACTTTTCCTTTACGGAAGCCAGGTACGTTTAAGTTGCCTTTCACTTTATTAAATGCAGTCGTCAAGCCTTTTTGGATTTCAGCTTGCTCGATCGAAAATGTCAATACACCATCATTGGTGCCTGTTTTTTCCCATTTTGCAGTCATTTATTTCCCTCCGAATAACAATTATATTTTACATATGAAATAGTTTCATGCATACCTTTAAATAGTACACTAACGTTCTTTAATTGTAAACATTTTACCTAGAAACTTCTCGTTTTTTTCTTGAGTGATCTGCTTTCAGAATTAGAAAGAACCCAAAATCTTTCGTAATCTTGTTTTCTTACGTTGGATCTCCTCGTCGATCGCTTGTGGTTCGCTTTTTGCAAAAAGATCTTGATACTCATCGATATAGCTTTGTACCCAGCGATCAATCTCTTGGGTTTCTGGCAAGAACGGATAGCTTAAAGCAAAATGATCATTCAACTCTTCTAAAATGCCTTCTGCTAAGGTTGGATTTTCTTGCCCGATTCGTTCATTCACAGCTTGTCGCATTTGGCTGAAAACTGGCACTTCCCTCAATAAAGATAACTGATTGGGAATGATCTGCCGTTGATCCCCCATGTAGTCTATCAATTCAAACTGCTGTGAACTTCCTAAACGGACAAGTTCTTCTACTAGTTTTGGTAACAAAAAAGGATTCGTTAACTGAGGAAGCAGCTCCGTCATCAACGATACAAACTGATCCTTTGTGAGTCCTTGGGAAAAAACGTGCCATGTGTGCCCGCTAACTGGTTGGTTGCTGCTGTCCATTGCAAGCAATGACTGTTTTTTTCCTAAAAAATCTTCCAAACCAAGTATTTGTTGAACTTCTTCTACTTTATCCAATTCTTTCACTAAATTTTCGCTTGCCGCTTCAGAGATCACCGAAAATTCCTCTGCGAGTCTTATCCATTTTCTCGCTTGCAAGTATTGACCATCAAGAATCAACAAATGACCAATTTGAACAAAACCATTTGGATCTTGTAGGTATTCATCCAAGAAATCATCTGCCACTTCCAACGCTTTTGCAAAATCAGCCAGTTGCTGTAAGCACTTAACGAGAGACTGATTGATCTCAAAAGAAGAATGCTCAGTATAAATTTCCTGGTAATCATGGTAAGCCTTCAGATAATCTTTTGCCTGATATGCTTTTTCTGCTGAATGACGCAGGCGGTCTTCAGGTTTTGGAAACTGGATCGTGTCTCCCATATCTCATTCTCCTTTATCTGTAATCGATCTGCAATCGCACTTCCGCTTGTATGGTGCAATCTTCTGGTAGCAAGACCGCTTTTCAACGGGTCAGTCTTCGTTTGCCTCAAATAGAGACTGACCGCTCATTACGCTATTGTCTATTCTTGTTACATATTGGCATTTGCCTGTTTATTGAATGCTTTAATCAAATTGATAGTAAACACACTGGTCTCAGAAAAATAATCTCCGGCATGCTGCTTTTCTTTAGTAAAAATCACTGGCAAATAACCGCAATAAAAGAAAGGATTGAATTGCAAAACGTAGCGCATACACAGTTCTCTTGTCAGAACTGTTTTCCAACTCAAATCAGCTTCTGTAAATGACACGACCCGAATACCGAAAATCATCTTACCTACCGTTTGTCCCTGATTGAACTTTGTTAATAAAACAAAATAGCCTAAGTAGATGGCCAACGAGAGTAACTGGTAGAGTCCAAAAGGATGCCCGCTACTTGACCAACCACCTAAGTGATAGATCGTATCCAGAGTAATTCCTGTAATAGCTCCGATACAAAGTACATCTACGAGATAAGCAAATAGCCGAATCCAAAACCCAGCAAAAAAGTAATCTGGAAAATCATTCACTCGTCTGCGTTCTTTCTGTTTGTCTTCTATCCCCTCATACCGTTGCCATTCTTTTTGTCGCTGATCAATCTCTTCCTCGCTAAATTCTTTTCTCTTAAACGAGCCCAATACTTGTTGATAGAAATCATCTGGATGATTCGTCACAGCGGCCTCTTGATTTGGGGTATCCACAGCTAGTTGTGCTTCTTGATTCGCCTGCTCTGTAGAGATTCCAGAGGTCGACTCTAGATTTTCCAGAGTTACGTTTTCTGCTCCTTGTTCAACAGGTTGTTGTTTGATTCGTGGCTCTTTCGTTTCTTTTTCAGGCATAGTTATTCACCTCCATAATAATAAAGAGGTTTCGGCGCATCCATCGTACCCAGGCTTTCTACTACTTGCAAAAGACGACTAGACTCAGATGCCTTCAGCCCTTGAAACTCTGCCAGCTTTGAACCCAGCCATGTAGAAGCGAACCCTGTGGAACCGACACCATATTCAAAAATTTCCGCATCCTCTAACCCTTGATCTGCTTCTAATGCAGCGAAGGCGTCCTCAGGAAACCCAATTTCGTCAACTAACCCGTTCTCCACAGCTTGTTGACCATCATAAATCCGTCCGTCAGCAATTTTTCTAACAGCTTCTTCTGACATGCCTCGTCCTTCAGCTACAATGGAAACAAAGCGTCCGTATGCATTATCCACGTAAGTTTGCAGAACTTTCTTGTCCTCATCGGTAGCGGCTCTTGTAGAGGAACCCATATCTTTCAAGGCACCACTTTTATAGGTGCTATCTTCGATCCCTAATTTATCCAATAAACCTGAATAATTCAATCCAGACATAATAACTCCGATAGAACCTGTCACGGTTTCATCTGTGGCAAAGATTTTGTCCGCACCCGCTGAGACATAATAACCACCGCTAGCTGCGGTGTTCTTCATACTAACATAGACAGGAATTCCAATTTCTTTGATCTTTTTCATTTCACGAGCAATCTCTGCACTTTCGTAAACTCCGCCCCCAGGCGAATTCACTTCAAATAGAATCCCTTTGATCGTTGGGTCCTCTTGCGCGGCACGTAATTCTTCCAGAAATAATTGATGATCATATCCTTCTGTTGAGAACAATCCACCACCTGAAGTATTCGCAATCGTCCCTTCCAAAGTCAAGCGAAGGATGCGGTTATTGCTATCTCCAGCCGCTATTTGATGTTCCTCCAATTCATTGCTTCCGTATAAAAGAGCATTCAATCCGTCCAGTGACGACTCTTCATTTGCTGGCGGAGCCATCAAAGCAAAAACACCTGAGCACACAAACAATCCAATTGCAATCGCAACAGCCACCCATCTTCTCTTATTCATTTTTCCACTCCTTTTTAATAGCGGTTCTCAATCACAATTACCGCTTCAACTAGTCCACTTGCATCGAATTTTTCGCTTTTTTCTTTCAATGCGTAGCCGCCGAAATATTCTTTAGTTAATTCATCTTGCACTCGAAACGCTTGTGCTTCTTGAACAGAGATTGCACCCGGAAGAATTTCCTGCAGGCTGTCCCAACCAGTGTCTAACATGATTTTTGTATCATCATTGACATTTTCTTGTTTCTCTAATCTTTCCACTATTTCCTTTAACTCGGAAAACGTCATACATTGTACAGTTTCTGACATCTTCATCCCTCACTTTCTTCTGTCATTGTATCGAAATTAAAAAAAAAAGGATAGTCAAAAAGGACAATTGAAGCGACCCCCAAAAGTTAGACCAAAAAATCTAACTTTTGGGGGTCGTTATTTGTATGGCAAAATATCCTTTT
>NZ_JBDGBK010000122.1:0-7176 GCF_040910045.1 Enterococcus sp. RTP21361st1_A6_RTP21361_211029
GTTCTTGTTGGTGCAAATTCACCTAGTTTGTGTCCTACCATGTCTTCTTGGATGTAAACTGGTACATGTTTCCGTCCATCATACACAGCAATTGTAAATCCGATAAAACTTGGGAAGATTGTGGAACGACGTGACCAAGTTTTGATCACTTTTTTCTTTTCAGCGCCTTGTTGTGCTTCGACCTTCTTCATCAAATGGTCATCGACAAAAGGTCCTTTTTTCAAACTACGACCCATGGTGTACCTCCTCTCAAAATGTGCGACACATGGTCAAGTAAATTATTTAGTCTTGCGACGACGAACGATAAGTTTGTCTGATTTAGCTTTCTTGTTACGTGTTTTGTAACCAAGTGCTGGTTGTCCCCAAGGTGAAACTGGAGCTTTACGTCCGATTGGAGCTTTACCTTCACCACCACCGTGTGGGTGATCATTAGGGTTCATTACGCTACCACGTACAGTTGGGCGTTTGCGCATCCAACGAGAACGTCCGGCTTTACCGATGTTGATCAATTCATGTTGTTCGTTACCAACAGAGCCAATTGTTGCACGGCATGTTGCCAAGATCATACGTACTTCGCCTGAGTTCAAGCGGATCAATACATATTTTCCTTCTTTACCAAGTACTTGTGCACTTGTACCAGCTGAACGGATCAATTGTCCGCCTTTTCCTGGTTTCATTTCGATGTTGTGGATAACAGTACCAACTGGAATATTTTCTAGTGGTAATGCGTTCCCTACTTTAATATCTGCATCTGGTCCAGAAACGACAGTCATGCCAACTTCTAATCCTTTAGGTGCTAAGATATATGCTTTTACTCCATCCTCGTAATGTACTAACGCAATGTTAGCAGAACGGTTTGGATCATATTCAATCGTTTTAACAGTAGCAACGACATTGTCTTTGTTACGTTTGAAATCGATCAAACGGTATTGACGTTTGTGACCGCCACCTTGATGACGAACCGTGATACGTCCGTTGTTGTTACGACCAGCATTGTTTTTCAATGGCGCTAACAATGTTTTTTCTGGTGTTGAAGTTGTGATTTCAGCGAAATCAGAACTTGTCATATTACGACGGCCGTTTGTGGTAGGTTTGTACTTTTTAATCGCCACGTCTTTTTCCCTCCCATTTAGTATTTAAATATGGTCTGCTTATTCAGCAGCGTCAAAAATTTGGATTTCTTTTGAATCTTCAGTTAAAGTCACAACAGCTTTGCGACGTTTTTTTGTGTATCCTGCATATTTACCCATGCGTTTGAATTTAGGGCGTACGTTGATGATATTCACGTTAGCCACTTTCACTCCGTCAAAGGCAGCTTCTACAGCTTGTTTTACTAAAGTTTTGTTCGCTTTTGTGTCTACTTCGAAAGTATATTTCTTGTCATCCATGGCAAGCATAGATTTCTCAGTGATCACTGGGCGTTTGATGACGTCTAGTAAGTTCATTATGCAAGCACCTCCTCGATCTGAGTAAGAGCAGTTTGTGTTACCAACATTTTATCTGCTGAAACAACATCCAATACGCTCACGTTATCAGCAGTTACTACTGAAACAGATGGCAAGTTGCGTGCAGATAATGCAGCAAAGTCGTTTTCTGTTTCTAAAACTACCAATACTTTTGAGTCAATAGTCAAGTTAGCTAAAACTTGTTTGAATTCTTTTGTTTTTGGTGCATCAAAGCTTAACCCTTCTACTGCTACCAAGTTATTTGAAGCAACTTTTTCTGACAATACAGATTTCATTGCTAAGCGACGAACTTTTTTAGGAAGTTTGTAGCTGTATGAACGTGGTGTTGGTCCGAAGACTACGCCACCTCCACGCCATTGTGGTGAACGGATTGAACCTTGACGAGCACGACCAGTTCCTTTTTGGCGCCATGGTTTACGGCCACCGCCACGAACGGCACTGCGATTTTTCACAGCGTGTGTTCCTTGTCTTAATGAAGCACGTTGCATGATGATTGCATCGTAGACAACTGTTTCATTTGGTTCAATTCCGAAGATTTCTTCGTTCAATGTAATTTCGCCATTTTGGCTTCCATCTTGTTTGAATAATGCTACATTCGGCATTCCTTAGTTCCTCCTTTCTTCCTATCTACTTATTTAACTTTCACAGCTGATTTGATTGTAATCAATGATTTTTTCGCGCCAGGTACATTACCTTTAATCAAGATAACGTTACGTTCTGCGTCTACACGCACGATTTCCAAGTTTTGGATCGTGATGCGGTTACCGCCCATACGTCCAGCAAGACGTTTGTTTTTGAATACACGGTTAGGTGCAACTGGACCCATTGATCCAGGACGACGGTGATAACGAGAACCGTGAGCCATTGGTCCGCGGCTTTGTCCGTGACGTTTGATAACGCCTTGGAATCCTTTACCTTTCGAAGTGCCGGTTACATCAATGATGTCTCCTGCTTCAAAAATATCAACTTTAATTTCTGAACCTACTTCTAAGCCCTCTAGCTCTACATTCTTGAATTCGCGAATGAAGCGCTTAGGAGCCGTGTTTGCTTTTGCAACATGACCTTTCGCAGGTTTGTTAGACAAAACTTCACGCATATCTTGGTAGCCGACTTGAATTGCTTCGTAGCCGTCATTTTCGATTGTTTTCACTTGTAGCACTACGTTTGGAGTAGCTTCTACTACAGTTACTGGAATCAATTCGCCAGATTCAGTGAAGATTTGAGTCATTCCCACTTTTTTCCCTAAGATTCCTTTGGTCATGATTACACCTCCATCTTAATTATTATAGTTTGATTTCAATATTTACACCGCTTGGCAAGTCTAGCTTCATTAAAGCATCAACTGTTTTTGGTGTTGGATTCACAATGTCGATTAGACGTTTGTGTGTACGCATTTCGAATTGTTCGCGTGAATCTTTGTATTTGTGTGTCGCACGGATGATCGTGTACAAGCTGCGTTCAGTTGGCAATGGAATTGGACCAGATACGCCAGCTCCAGTTCTTTTTGCAGTTTCTACGATTTTATCCGCTGATTGATCTAAAATACGATGTTCATACGCTTTTAAACGGATACGAATTTTTTGTTTTGCCATTGTTTTCCCTCCTTCGCCTATTTTGAAAAGTAGACATAGCTCCACGAAAATTTCCGTCACGCTCGTCCATGGCAAAGCGTCCGGGCGTGTCGCAACCTCTCGTTTCGTAGCCGGCAGTTTTTTCTTTGCTGCCAGTGTGACTTACGCATATACGTAAACAGCACCTTTATGATTATATTATGGATAAACGCTGATTGCAAGCTTTTTTTAATGAAAAGAAACGATTCTTTTGCGTTTTTTTCAGAAAACTTTCTTTTCTCTTGAAAACAACAAAAACCTTGCCTAATGACTTGCTCTAAGCAAAAGCTTTTCCAACAACCATAGCTACTAACGCAAAAGCGCCCCTTCCGGAATAATTCTCCAGAAAAAGCGCTTCAAACCACTAATCATCTCGATTTACTACTAGTTGATTAATCCTTTAGTCACACGTTGGATTGCTGCTTTTAACGGAAAATAAGCAATAGCGACAATCAAAATCGTGGCCACTACATTGATGACTGTTGCCGGCAATTTGATGACCGCTGCCGACCAAGCTCCTGACCAGCTGCTGCCAAGATACCAAAGCATAACAGTATTTTTGATTTGCGTCATAGCAAGTTTCGCCAAGCCAGTAACAGACCCAATAACCACTAACTGCCATATTGCTTGCGGACGTTTTTTAAATAAGAGAAACGCACCATATGCAAAAGCCCCCACAATAAAACTTTCCAAAATAAAATAAGGGGCCTCTGTCGCATACCCATTCAGCAAATCAAAAATCGCAAAGCCTAGTCCCCCAGCAAGGGAGCCTTTCACATAACCTAATAATAAAACTGCTAATAAAAGAACGGCATTCCCCAAGTGCACAAAGGCGCCGGTGGGCAATGGGATCTTGATCATCGTACCAATGACTGTCAACGCTGTAAACAATGCCACAAAGACAATACTTCGAATTCTGTGATCATTCATGTGGTATCATCCTTTCTTCCGCATGATTATAAGCACCGTGCCAGACGTGACCGACATAAGGATTGATCAGAACCCCTTGTCGAATCGCCGCAACGACGAAGTCTTTGGCCAAGCGAATGCTTTCTAGTAACGGCAGCCCTTTTGCTAATCCAGCAGTAATGGCTGCAGAAAACGTACAGCCTGCACCATGGTTGAAATCAGTATCGATCCTCCGGCTTTCTAGAGTAGTAAAAGAGTGTCCATCATAAACTAAGTCAATTGCCTGCGCTCCTGGCAACCGATGACCTCCTTTGACGACGACACACTTCGCGCCTAAATGATAAATCCTTTTCGCAGCTTCTTTCATAGCAACAAGGTCTTTTAAGTCCCCCATCCCCGATAAAATTCCAGCTTCAATCAAGTTAGGTGTCACCACATCCGCCAAAGGCAGCAAGTATTCGATCAATGCATCCACACTCTTTGGCTGCAAAATATGTGCGGTCCCTTTACAAGCAATAACAGGATCGATCACCACCTGTTTCACTTGTTGTTGCTGGATCATCTTGGCAGCCTGCGCAATATTGGCTTCATTCCCCAACATCCCTGTCTTAACGGCATCCATTGGTTCCCCCGTGAAAGCCGAAATCAATTGTTTTTCGACCAAAGAAGTGTCCATAGCTGTCACTTCGTGGGTCCATCCCATTGACGGATCCATGGTGACGATCGAGGCAATCGAAGCAAAACCAAAAACACCATACTCTTGAAAGGTCTTTAAATCAGCTTCAATTCCTGCGCCGCCTGTTGAATCGGACCCGGCGATCGTTAATACTTTCTTCATTATTATCGACTCCTTTTATTCAGTATAACCAATGGTCCCCTTGACGAAAACAGCCAATTGGCTTATTTTTATACCATCCAATAAAAAAAGGAGGGCTCTAATGACCGATAGGCAAATCGATAAACAGAAGAAGCAACCACTCTATCAGCAAATCGTCACTTACTTTATCGAGGCCATCCAAAATGGCGATTACACACCTGGTGAACAGTTGCCCGCCGAACGAAAACTAGCCACTCAATTCGGGGTCAACCGTTCAACGATCGTCAAGGCACTGGATGAGCTTCGGAGTTTAGGATGGATCACGCGCAAACGAGGCAGCGGCACACAAGTCTCTGAAGGTCGATGGGGCAACCGTCAGACCCCTCTGTCTTATCTCCGCTCGTCTCTATCTAGTCCCTACTTACAGCAAGACCCCTTTGTTGAAGAGATTCAGCGATTGCGCACAAAAGACCAAATTCTCGACCTTTATACAGGTGATCTGCCACAAGAACTGCTTCCTGATTTCCAATTTCCTGCCTTTACTTGGGAGATGATCCGCAACGAAAGCCTGCAAAGCACCCCAGCCGGCTATCCACCATTGCAAGAAGTCTTGATGCGGCACTTGACGGAAGATTTCGGAATCCCCTTATCTGGACAAAAACTCGTGATCACTTCTGGCTCCACGCAAGGTATCACACTGCTTATGCAAGTTTTGTTGACTTCAGGTGATAGTATTCTTACGGAAGATCCTTCCTTTTTGTTTTCATTGCCCTTATTTACAACAATGAATGTCCGCGTTCTCGGAATCAAACAGGACGAAGAAGGGATGCGACCGAAAGACTTAGAACAAGCATTGAAAGAGCAGAAAATCAAATTTGTTTATTTAAATCCGACATTCCAAAATCCCACCGGTCGTACCATGAGCCTTGGCCGCCGCAAAGAAATTATCGCTATTTGCCAGAGGTATCAAGTACCGATCATAGAAGATGATATCTTTAGTGAGTTAGCCTTTACGCCGCAACCCGAAAAATTTAAGGCACTAGCACCAGATTCGGTCATTTATCTCGGATCTTTATCAAAACTCTTTGGGTCTTCTATCAAAATCGGCTGGTTATTAGCTCCTGAAGCATTGGCGGATCAATTTGCTCAAGCTAAAAAAAGGATGTCTATCGAGACAACGATTTTTCCTCAACTGTTAGCTAATCTTGCTCTCCGTTCCATGGAGTACCCTCAACAACAACAGGACTTGCTAAAAAAGATGGCTCAAAAGCAACATGCCTTGATTCAGCGACTGGACGCTTTTTCTGAGGATTGGGCATTCCAACAGACCACTGGGGGACTATACCTCTGGCTGCAATGGCAACACGCCCCACTGAAACGGAGAGACTGGACACTTTTCTTAAAAAATGATTGTCTAGTTGCCCCAGCCTTTCTCTTCAGCAATGATACAAACGGATTTCGTCTGAACTATACACGACTTTCGGAAAATCAACTAGACTTGTTTTGTCAGCAATTCAGAAAAATCACAACACAATTAAAGGAGCATCTGTATGAATGAGACAATTGATCTATTAACCAACCACCGCACTTATCGCCAATTCGATAGCAACTATCAATTATCAAAGGAGCAGTTAGAAGCAATTTTATCTGCTGCACGACAAGCACCTAGCTGGATGAACGGGCAAGCTTATTCCATTCTCGTGATCGATGATCGTTCACTTCGACAACAGCTGGTTACTTGGAATCCAGGTAATCCTCATATCGCTGAAAGTTCTATCTTTTTACTTTTCTTGGCTGATTTAAACCGCACCAAGAAAGTTGCTGAGAAAAAACAAACACCTTATCTGGTTGATGAAGGTCTACAACCATTGTTGATCGCAACAACCGATGCTAGTATCGCTTTACAGTCAGCTGCCATTGCTGCGGAATCTCTTGGTCTAGGAACAGTTATTTCCGGCAGTGTCCGCAAAGACAGCAAAGCGATCGCCGAATTGCTCGAACTGCCAGAATACGTTTACCCTGTGGCTGGATTAAGTATTGGCAAACCAATTGTAGATATGGCTCTCAAGCCTCGCTTGCCTCAAGAGGCGGTAATCCATTACAACAAATACCAGGATTATTCCTATCAAGCGATCGAAGACTATGACCAAATCATGACCGCCTTCGGTGAAGCGAGAGAAACAATGCCTTGGTCCGAAAAATTCGCCAATTTCTACGGCCGTGTCCCTGACCAAGGCTTTGATCAGTTTCTAAAAGATCAAAAATTGATCAAATAAAAATTTTCAAGCAAAAAAAAGCGGCTCTATAATTTATGGGACTGATGAATCAGAATTGATTCTTCAGCCCCATTTTTATTTTAGGTATTAAAAAACAT
>NZ_JBDGBK010000123.1:0-7109 GCF_040910045.1 Enterococcus sp. RTP21361st1_A6_RTP21361_211029
AGTTAATCTTATCATACAAAAAAGGAGTGGATTTCTCCACTCCATAAAAGTCTAACTTTTTGGGGTCACTACATATACGCGGCCTTTTTTTATGTGATTCTTTATTCGCCTTTATGCAAATCGCGAATCATTTCATCGATCTTATTTCCATATTGAACAGATTCATCTAGTTCAAATTGCAACTCCGGAACTTTATATAATGACAGTGCCTGTCCCAATTCACGACGGACTAACCCTGTTGCTTTCTCTAATCCGGCTTGTGCTTTTTGCTTTTCAGATGCAAGATCACTCAAAGTGCTGTAGAAAATCGTTGCTTGCTGCAAGTCCCCTGTCACGCGAACATCTGTGATGGTAACATCTTGAACACGAGGATCACGGACTTTCTTACGAAGTATTTGATTCACTTCTTTTAAGATTTCTTGGGCAACTCTACGGTCACGATAATTAGCCATTCAAAAAACCTCCCTGATAACTAGTGTCTTAATTCATTGGTACTTCTTCCATTACGTAGCCTTCAATCACATCATCTACTTTGACATCATTGAATTTCTCGATCATGGCACCACATTCAAAGCCTAGTTTTACTTCTTTCACGTCATCTTTGAAACGTTTCAAACTAGCTAATTTTCCTTCATAGATCACGATGCCGTCACGGATTACCCGCACACCGCTGTCACGGCGAATGCTGCCTTCCGTTACATAACAACCGGCGATCGTACCAACTTTAGAAACTTTGTAGGTTTCACGAACGATCATTTGACCAGTGATTTTTTCCTCAAATTCAGGATCAAGCATCCCTTTCATCGCTGTTTCGATTTCTTCGATAGCTTTGTAAATGATTCGGTGTAAACGAATATCGACTTCTTCGGCTTCGGCTTGTTGTTTAGCTTGCGGAGTTGGCCGCACATTGAAACCAATAATGATCGCGTTACTTGCTGCTGCAAGTGTCACGTCACTTTCATTGACTGCTCCAACTGCTGAATGGACAATATTGACCCGAACGCCTTCTACATCGATTTTCTTCAATGAAGCACCCAACGCTTCAGCAGAACCTTGAACATCCGCTTTAATGATTACATTGACTTCTTTTAATTCGCCTTCTTTTAGGCTTTCAAACAGATTGTCAAGCGTTACCCGGCTGCTGGAAGCGCGTTGTTCCATCACGGCGCGTTTCGCCCGTTCTTCCCCTGCTGCACGAGCTGTCTTTTCGTCTTCAAATGTAACGAATCGATCACCCGCTTGCGGCACATCATTCAATCCGGTAATTTCAACTGGTGTAGCTGGTCCCGCTGTTTTGTCCCGACGGCCTAAATCGTTGGTCATCACACGAACTCGACCGAATGTGTTCCCGACGACGATAGGATCACCTACATGTAACGTTCCTTGCTGTACCAATAAGGTAGCAACCGGACCTTTTCCTTTATCCAGACGAGCTTCGATCACTGTACCGATCGCCCGTTGTGATGGATCTGCTTTCAAATCTTCTACTTCAGCAACAAGTAAAATCATTTCCAGCAATTCTTCAATATTTTGACCAAATTTAGCAGAGATTTCTACAAAGATGGTATCGCCACCCCAGGCTTCTGGAATCAATTCATATTCACTTAATTCTTGCATGACATGTTGCGGGTTCGCACCTGGTTTATCGATTTTGTTAACCGCAACGATGATTGGTACTTTTGCTGCTTTAGCATGGTTGATTGCTTCGACAGTTTGTGGCATTACACCGTCATCTGCTGCTACAACTAAAATCGTAATATCAGTGATACTTGCTCCCCGTGCCCGCATACTTGTGAAGGCCGCGTGTCCAGGAGTATCCAAGAAAGTAATTGGTTTGCCATCGATATCGATTTGATAAGCACCGATATGCTGCGTGATCCCACCAGCTTCTCCGCTTGTCACACGAGAATGGCGCAATGTGTCTAATAACGTTGTTTTCCCGTGGTCAACGTGTCCCATGATGGTAACTACCGGCGGACGAGAAACAAGATTTTCTTTGTTTTGTTCTTCTGGTTCAAAGAATTTATCGATATCCGCGATGTCGATTTGAACTTTTTCTTGTGGTTCAATACCGTAATCAGTTGCTAACAATTCGATCGTATCTTTATCCAATGGTTGGTTTTGATTGACCATAACTCCCATCATAAACAACTTCTTGATGATCTCAGCAGGTTCACGATAGATTTTTTTCGCGATATCCGCTACATTCATGCCTTCTGTATATTCCAATACTTCTGGTAATTCACGGAATTTACGTGCTGGAACAGGTGGTTTTTTCTCTTGCTGTTGACGACCTTTTTTCCCTTTTTTGTTAAACTTGTTGCGGTTATTGTTATTGAAATTATTGTTGCGTCCGTTGTAGTTTGACTTACCACGGTTTTGATTTCCACCGCGATTTTGGTTATCACCAGCTGGACGGCTTTGTGTTCCTTGACTGCTAGCCCCTTGGTTTGGACGACTTTGTTGTCCTTGTGCTGGGCGATTTTGACTTTGATTTCCTTGGTTCGGACGATTTTGTTGTCCCTGTGCTGGGCGATTTTGTTGCCCTTGACCGCTAGGACGGTTTTGTTGTCCTTGTGTTCTATTTTGGTTCGTTGGACGATTTTGTTGTCCTTGATTGTTACGATTTTCTTGGTTATTCACTCGATTTTGACTTCCTTGGTTATTTGGTCGATTACTTCCTTGATTTGTTGATCCGTTGTTTTGACTTGTTGGGCGGTTGGGTTGTCCTTGACCATTAGGACGAGAATTCGTCGTGTTCCGCTGCCCTTGATTATTGTGTCGGTTCTGGAAGTTAGGATTATTTCTCTGCGTTTTAAATTTCTTTTGCTCTTGTTTTTCCGGCTGGTTGGCTGGTTTCTGATTTGCGGGAGTTGGTTTTGGTGATGATCGATCATTTGGATTGCCGCCTAATGACTGCCGCAATTTTTGCGCCTCTCCATCTGAGATCGCGCCCATGTGATTTTTCACATCAAAGCCTAAAGATTGTGCTTTTTCAACAACCTCTTTGCTCGATTTGTTCCATTCTTTTGCAAGTTCATAAATTCTTTTTTTTCCCATGCAATCACCTTCCTAACCTAATATTAATTCCTGCACCTTCTTTGCAAATCCTGCATCTAGAATGCCCACCACCATTCGCGGTTTGCCAATGGCTGAACTGATTTCATCGGCAGAAAATGTATCTAGGAGCGGAATTTCATAATAAGAACTTTTGTCCTTTATTTTCTTTTGTGTATTTTTACCAGCGTCACTAGCGACAAGTACGAGAGCTGCTCGTTGTTGACGAATCTCTTTTAACGTCATCTCTTCGCCAGTGATCAATTTCCCAGCACGCATGGCTAGTCCTAACATATTCAATGCTTTTTGTTTATTCATTTGCAAATAACTCTCTTCGGGCTTTTTGATGCGTCACATAGTCTAAGAGTTCTTGATAAAATTCATCTGACAATTTCGTCTCTAATACTCTATCCAAGATCCGCTTATCCCAAGCTAATTGCGCTTCC
The DNA here is from genome assembly GCF_040910045.1 of Enterococcus sp. RTP21361st1_A6_RTP21361_211029. Classification (NCBI taxonomy): domain Bacteria; kingdom Bacillati; phylum Bacillota; class Bacilli; order Lactobacillales; family Enterococcaceae; genus Enterococcus; species Enterococcus sp. RTP21361st1_A6_RTP21361_211029. The sequence continues at coordinate 3,504 of NZ_JBDGBK010000123.1, forward strand.
TCTGGTTCGATAGCGATGTACGCTCCTCGACCCGGCATCTTGCCGGATGGATCGATCGCAACGGTTCCTTCTTTCGAACGGGTGATGCGCAGCATTTCTTTTTTGGGAATCATTTCCCCTGAAACAACAGATTTTCGTAAAGGAATTTTTCGTTTTTTCATCGCGATCTCTCCTTGACTTATTTTTTGTCAAAATCCATGTTTTCGTAATCGTCTGCCGTCATATCAGAAGCAATGATCATTTCGTCGTGAGACTCATTATCTTCGATAGTGCTTTCTTGACTTTCAACAGCCTCGCCTTCATCGATATAGGCGCCTTCTTCTAATTTTGCATAAAATTCTTCCATGTCTGACTCCGATTTGATATCGATCTTAAAGCCAGTCAATTTCGCAGCCAAACGGGCATTTTGTCCTCGTTTACCAATGGCAAGCGATAGCTGATAATCAGGTACGACCACCGTACAAGCTTTCGGATTATCCACATCAAAAATAACATCAGTCACTTCTGCTGGATTCAATGCATTTGCAATAAATACCGCTGGATCATCATTCCACTCAACAATATCCATGTTCTCACCTTTTAATTCATTGACAATTGCTTGAACCCGTTGTCCCTTTGGACCAACACAAGTTCCGACAGGATCGACATTAGCATCAAATGAGCGCACAGCTACTTTAGAGCGGTCTCCTGCTTCTCTGGCAATGCTGACGATTTCAACTGTACCATCATAAACTTCCGGTACTTCTTGTTCAAATAAACGGCGTAATAAATCAGGATGACTACGGCTTACAAAAACTTGAGGCCCTTTCGAAGTATTTTCGACCCGAGAAACAAATACTTTGATCCGATCGTGAGGTTGATAGAATTCATTTGGCATTTGATCTTGTTTTGATAATACTGCTTCGATTTTTCCAAGGTTCACATAGATATAGCGATTGTCCTGACGTTCAACGATCCCTTGCAGGATATCTTTTTCATAGGCACTGAATTCATTGTAGATGATTGTCCGTTCTGCCTCGCGCACCCGTTGCAAAATGACCTGTTTTGCTGTTTGAGCAGCTATCCGGCCAAAATCTTTCGGGGTCACTTCGAAACGGATCTTATCGCCAATCTCGTAAGCAGGATTGATCGTCATGGCTTCTTTCAAAGACACTTCCAATTGAGAGTCCATTACTTCTTCGGTCACTTCTTTGACTGCATAAACGTGAATATTGCCTTTTTTCTGGTCAAATTCAACTTCTACATTTTGCGCTTGACCATAATGACGTTTGTACGCTGACACTAACGCGGCTTCCAATGCGTCAATGACGATCTCTTTTGAAATGCCTTTTTCTGCTTCCAATGCATCAAGTGCATTTAACATTTCTTTACTCATGATTCTTCCATTCCTCCGTGTTTAAAATTGGATTGCTAAACGAGCTTTGGCAATATTTTTCCGTTCGATCGTTAGTTCTTTTTCTCTTGTTTTGATTCGAATCTTAATGACTAGTTGTTCTTCATCAAAGGACTGCAAAAAGCCTTCAAATTGCTTTTCGCCTTCCACCGGCTGATACAAGGAAAGATGGATATATTCTCCAACTGCACGGTGATAGTCCTCTTCTTTTTTGAGGGGGCGTTCAGCACCAGGCGAGGATACCTCTAAGAAATAGGCTTGTGGGATCGGATCTGGATCACAGGCATCCAATTTATCACTCAGTTGTTCACTGACAAAGGCACATTCTTCAATATCGATTCCGCCCTCTTTGTCAATAAACACCCTTAGAAACCAGCTTTTTCCTTCCTTAACAAATTCTACCTCAACTAATTCAAAATTTTGCGCTTCCAGAATGGGGGTCACAATTGTTGTGACAGTTTCCACCACTGTACTCACACGACATCGCCTCCTTTATTTCTCAACGAAACGAACTTCATTCCATTAAAAAGAGTGAGCGAAAAAACCGCTCACTCACTCTAAGTATCATTACTATGTAAATATAACATAGTTTACTAACAAATTCAAGTATCCTAGCATTTTGTGGCTTTTTCTGAAAATTTTACATCCTATTTCTTAAGATTTCTTCCTTCAGAATACTTCCTTGTTCCCTCTATCTCAAAATAGGCAGCTGTCTTTCTTGATTCAAGCAATGAAGGCGACAAGCTTCGTGATGACTTGTGGAAGCAAAGCTTTCGGATCAAAGTCCATCGGCGCTTGATCAGGAAAAAAGTGCCACATGCGGTAGCCATAAACGCCCAGAACAGCAATCATCAGTCCAAGCCAAAAGTAGCGATTTTGATTGATACGCTGAACTATGGGCTTTTTCCAGAAAATGACAAGTAACACTAGCAAAGGAATGAGCCAAAAAAGTGGATGAAAATAAAAAGCGCCTTGTATGTCACCTTCAAAAAGATGCAAATAGGCGCGAGTCATTCCACATCCAGGGCAAGGAACCCCCGTCAGCAGTTTAAACGGACACATTAATAATCGGTCCAATCATCAGTGTCTTGAGTAACTGATTGGCTTGCAGAATCTGCAGACTCCCACACTTGATTCATATCCGATTGTAAAATGGCCATATTGATAATGTCCAAACCAAAAATCGCTAAGACAACAAACAACACTTTATTATCATTGATACGTGGAAATTTCGTTTTTTCCTGTGCAGTGATAAAAATGTCCGCGATTCGATACCACCAATAAATTTGGTACAACCCGCAAGTAATGATCGTCAACAACACAGACATGCCTGGGGTAAGGCGATAATCTTCACTATATTCTGTCAAATCTTGCGTGGTTTGGTATAGCCAGAAAAGTGAATAGATGCCGCAAGTAATAATAGTTAGTAAAATCACCATTAAAATGGACTTTTTCTTGGATTGATAATTTTGATACATCGGTTACTCCTTCTAAAAGATTGAATCTTTTTACTTTTCTTCCAATTATACACCAATCCAAAAAAGTGGAAAGTCCTTTTAAAGGAAATTTATTTCAATAATAATGAAAAAAAAGGATGTAATCTAAGCTTTTTAATAAACGAAACCTCTGAAGGACATTGGGATGCTGTTAATCTCCAACTAGTCACCAGTAATAACGCCAGCTGGACAAACACTTTTTTTCCACTGTCATTCGGATAGTCTCATTTTTTGCTTCTATTACAAACCTTTTATTACAATCCTTTTATTATAATCCTTTTAATTGATTTATGCGCGACTATAATTTTTTACTTCTGCTGCCATTGCATCAACAAAGATATTTAGTTCTTCAACGTTCGTTTCTTTGCTGCCGTAACGACGAATATTGACAGTTGCATCTTTGACTTCTTGGTCTCCGACAACTAACTGATAAGGAATTTTTTGCATTTGTGATGCGCGAATTTTGTAGCCCATTTTTTCATTGCGATCGTCCACTTCCACACGTAAACCTTGTGATTGAAGACGTTCTTTGATCTCATAAGCATAATCGCTGTGTGCATCGACTGAAACAGGAATGATCGTTGCTTGGATCGGTGCCAACCAAGTTGGAAATGCGCCTTTGTAAACTTCTGTTAAGTAGGCAACGAAACGTTCCATTGTTGAAACGATCCCGCGATGGATCACGACTGGACGATGTGTATTTTCACCATCTTCACC
>NZ_JBDGBK010000124.1:0-6822 GCF_040910045.1 Enterococcus sp. RTP21361st1_A6_RTP21361_211029
TCGTTTTCATAAATCTATTATAAAAGAAAAGACTGTAGACATCATCCATAAAATGGACTTTGTCTACAGTCTGAAACCATCGATGACGATGGTTTCCTTTTTGTCTATCACTGCATAAAAGCATACTGTATGTTTCTAGCTTATTCTTCTATTTCGATATCGGGAAAAGTCACTTTGAAGGTCGTTCCTTGCCCCAATTCGCTATCGACTTCGATTTTACCTTTGTGGAGGCGAACCAACTGTTCCACTATCGATAACCCTAATCCCGATTCACCAAATTGTCGATTTTTTCGAGAAGGATCAACTTTATAGTAGCGATCCCAAATATTTTTGACTTGTTCTTCGGACATACCGATTCCTGTATCAGAAATCTCAATGATCGTTTCTAGATAGCCTTTTTCGATTCGCACGCGGATCTCACCATCTTGTGTGAATTGAATCGCATTTTGGAGTATGTTAACCATAATTTGAACAAACCGGTCATAGTCGGCATAGACGTCGATCGACTCCTCTGTTTCCAGAATCAAACGATCGTTTGCGACTTCTGCTTTGCTTTCCAATTGCATCAACAGATTGGTCATTGTCTTGGTCGCATCAAACTTCTTAATGACCATAGAAATCTGATTGGTTCTGATTTTTTCATAATCCAGATTTTCATTCACTAAACGAATCAAACGATTGGTCTCATTTTTCATCAAGCGGATCGCATTGTCTCGCTGATTCTCTGGAATTGCATGGTATTCTAATCCTTCTAGCAACCCATTGATAGTGGTTAAAGGCGTACGCATTTCATGGGAAGCATCAGCCATAAATTGCCGTCGTCGTTCTTCCTGACGCTCAATTTCTTCATGCGACTCTTTCAATGACTGGGACATTTGGTTAAAGTCTTCTGCCAATTCATCAAATTCATCGCGATTATGAACAGGTAATGAGATGTCAAAATTCCCATTCGTAATTTCTTTGGTTGCCCGCTTCATCCGATTGATCCGCCGAACTTGGAAAGTCGCGAATAGATAACTGATCAATAGCGAAACAATGATCGAAATCAAGAAGACTTTGAATAAGTTCTGATTAAAAGCACTGACTAGATTCAAAATATTGCTGGCAGATTGTGAAACCACCATCACGCCATAAAAATCCGTCCGATTAACAGAAAAAGGAATCAACACATAGGAAGTCAACTCTCGTTCGCCGAATAAATTGGTATTCGAAGTCATTTGTAATCGACCACCATTTTGCAATGACTGCCAATCTGATTCTGAAATGCTAAAGTCGACCGCTCGTCCCGACGTATCTAATGGATAGATTTGTTCTTTCGGACTTTTAAAAAAAGCAAAAGAAATATCTTGATTGCTCAGAATATTTTCAGCAAGATGTAGTGAATACTGCAAATATTCATCTCGCGTCATGTTCTGCTGAAAAAATTCTGAGTCACTGATCTGGGAAATTTTTGCTACGGAAGAGGCATACCCCATCAATTGCTCGTAATTGCGCTCTTGCAACGTCTGTCGGGTCATTTGGGTAAACGCTACTCCAATCGTCATCAAAATGACTAGAATCACAGCAAAAAACGCAATCAATTGTTGATAAAGATACCGCATTAGGCAGCACCTGCATCATCAAATTTGTAGCCAACTCCCCAAACAGTCTGAATCACTTGCGGTCCCACTTTTTCAATTTTTTGCCGCAACTTTTTGATATGCGCATCGACGGTACGCTCGTCACCAAAATATTGATAATCCCAAACCAACTCTAGTAATTGTTCCCGGGAAAAGACTTGTCGCGGTTTTTTCGCTAATGTATAAAGCAAATCAAATTCTTTGGGCGTCAGACCATCGATCAATTTGCCGTTCAAATAAGCCTCCCGAGTCTTGGTATTCATTTTAAAGTGATCGGTAACGATATCAAATGTCGTGTCTGAAGTCTCAGAACTTGCCTTCTCAGCAATTTCACTCCGTCGATGCAGGGCTTTGATACGAGCAATCAATGTTAATGGACTAAATGGTTTCGTCACATAATCATCCGCGCCCATTTCCAGCCCAATCACTTGATCACTTTCTGAATCACGGGCAGTCAGCATAATAATGGGCACTGTATTAGAAATCTTGCGAATCTCTCTGGCAACGATCATTCCATCCATGGTAGGCAAATTTAAATCCAGCGTGATCATATCCCATTTTTCTGGAGTTTCGGCAAAAGCTTCCAGTCCCTCTTTGCCATCATATTTGAAAGTCGCATCCCAACCTTCATTCAAAAAAAACATTTGCATCATTTCTGAAACAGATTCATTGTCTTCAATCATTAGAATATTCATTGTCTTCACCCCTATGTTGTTCATCAAATTGTTGCAGCTTTTCTTCGATCAAACCAAAAATCGGTACAATAAACCAAGGAATTGCAATCATTTCTAAGAGAAAGAAATTGGTCCATCCCTGCCACTTCAGTAGGATTCCTATCAATGTCATGACTCCCCCAAACAGCAGAAAGTACCGCGTACAGATCTTTTGTGCATACTGCCAATTTCGTTCATTCTGTTTTGCTAAATAAGAACGATAGCCGTAGATAAAATTGATTTTCTTTGAAGGGAGAATCAAAAAAACAAAACCGATCAAAAAGAAAATCGCTCCAATCACTAAAAAAATCATATTCCCACTCCATTCTTTCTCTAGTATACTCGAAAACCTCCTATCTACCAACAACTTCACGGTTTCTTCATAAAGGTTTGCGTTTTTAGCAATCTTTGTTAAGATTGATTTTGTAACTGTCAATAAGAGTAGGAGAAAACTGTATGAATTATAAAGCTTTAGCATTTTTTGATTTAGATGGCACACTACTAGATGAACACTCCCAGATCACCCCCGAAATTTCTGAGGCCATGCATCGCTTACGCCAAAATGATGTTTTACCAATCATTGCAACCGGCAGAACGGAAACAGAAGTTCTTGCTATTCGCGAGGCTGCTGGGATCACCTCAAATATTGTCATGAATGGGGCATTCATTCGTATCGATGGCAAAGAAGTGTTTTCAGACACATTAGATAAAAATCTCTGCGCACGGATGTTGGAAGCCGTGAGAGATCATGGCGACGAACTTTCATATTATAACGAGAATGGTTACTGGGCAACTGGACACAATGATGAGATGATCGAGGCTTACAATTATGTCCGCAGCCCCCTTCCAGAAATCGATCCATTCCGTTATGAAAAAGACCGGATCAATATGATGCTCGTATTAGGTATCGCCAATGAAACAGTCTATAAAGAACAGTTCCCTGAATTGACTTTCTACCGCAATACACCTTTTTCAATTGATGTCGTGAAAAGCGGCACCTCTAAAGGAACGGGAATTAAGACATTAGTGAACTTACTAAATCTCAAAGATGTGCCAACATTTGGCTTTGGTGACGGTAGCAATGACTTCGCTCTTTTAGAAGCTTGCGACTATAAAATTGCCATGGGTAATGGCTTGCCAGAACTAAAAGAGATTGCTGATTTTGTTACTCTTAAAAATACTGAAGGCGGCATCGTGCATGCCTTGAATCATTTTGAATTGATCTAAATCTTTGCATATAGCGCAAATTATGTTATACTAGTGGTTGGTAGCGATACCCCTTTTATCAGGGGGATGTTACGGATTCGACAGGCATAGTTGAGCCTGAATTGCGCTTCGTAGGTTACGTCTACGTTAAAACGTTACAGTTAAATATAACTGCTAAAAACGAAAACTCTTACGCTTTAGCTGCCTAAAAACAGTTAGCGTAGATCCTCTCGGCATCGCCCATGTGCTCGAGTAAGGGTCCTATTCTAAGTGGGATACGTTTTAACTTTCCGTCTGCAAGTTAAAAAAGAGAACATCAGACTAGCAATACAGACTGCCTGTCACTCGGCAAGCTGTAAAGCGAATCCTTAAATGAGCTGACTATGAGCGTAGATTTTTAGGTAGCAATATGTTTGGACGCGGGTTCGACTCCCGCCATCTCCATAGACTAAAATCGAGAAGATTTTCGTAGTTTTTCCAAAGTGAGATGAACCTTGTTTCTATGAGGTTTATCTTGCTTCTTTTTTATTTTTAACCTGCCTTCTCTGAGATTATCAGTTAACAGTCAAGCCGACCAGCATCGCGACAGATGCATTCTTTTAGTCGCTTGTATAAGCAAAGAAGCCTCCTTACTCACAAAACAAGCAAGCGGGCTTCCCTTTGATCAAGCAAATTTATCCTTAGTGTGCTGGAAATTTATTTTAACTAAAATAAGAGAAAAAAACGAAAAGAAAACGTCTCTTCCTTACATATATTTTTCTACTTCGTCCAACTCTTTTTGTAATTCTTTCTCATCATACGTTTCGTATTTACCTGCTTCGTGTGCGATCTTCTTGATTTCATGAATCGCTTTTTTCTCAACAATCCACTTCTTCATACTATGTTTTTTAGCATCTGCTTCTAGAGAATCCAATTCTGCTAAATTAGAATCTAACTTGTCCAAAACTTCTCCGATTTTTAACAATGCTTTTGATTCTTTTTCTTCATAGTTTGCCATAGATAACACTCCTTATATATTTGATAAAACTATCTTACGATCATCCTTAAATATTTTCAAGTTAAATGATTCACTAAAGGTTAATAGTACAGATAGCGATAAAACAAACTTTTCAGAGCAAGCATTTGCTCTTACTCATCAGATTGTGAGGGAGTGATCGTATCTTTTATTAGGGGAACCCTTTTCTTATTACTATTTGCTTTTTTACTTAAAATTACTAACGGACTATTTTGGGCTCGATTTCTAACCGAGTTTTAACTGATAGAAATGATCGAAGATATGAGATCGAGCGTAAAGCAGGCAAGTTTTTCTCCATTTTATTTTTAACTATATCCCGCCGATTTTTAGTGATTTCGCTATTATTTTAAGGCTGACATCCCTCGTTAAACAAAATTATTTGGCTTATTTAGTGATAATTTTTTAGATTTCCATTAGTCCGCTATTGTGGCGAATAATTGGCTTTAGCTCAGAATGATACTTGCATCGCTATAAAGGAAGAGTAATCGTGAAACAAAATATTGCTCTTGTCATAAATGATTACGATGAAGCAATTGAATTTAGACTGAAAAGCTTGACCACACACTGATCGAAGATACGTATCAGCCTGAACAAAACAAACATTGAGTTGTACGATCACGCCAGAATTCACCATGGGAGGATCCTATCAAAACATGGTGGACGAAATTTCGTCCATTTAATACAAACTAGCTGATATCATGATAAAATACAAAAACGAAGAGTATTAGGTGTCTACAAAAAGTCTTCCCCAAGCCTTTTGTCCTAATACTCTTCTATGATTAATGCATGTTGCTCCTTAAAGATATTTGAAATAAACCATTTTTGCAACTATTTCGAACAATAGATACGAGTTACTCATTCAATTGTTTTTTGTTTTGTCCTGTCTACTTACATAGAACTTCGTTTTTATCCTACAGATCGGCACGTATGCTTTGTAAAAAACATCTTTTCTTCCAAACGTATATTAATTAACTAAAGGGTCTTTTAAAAAAAAGGCATCCCTATAAATAAAAGGAACACCTGATGTAGCGTATCAACTTAAGAAAATATATAGTGTCTTGTTTTCAACAAATTTATTGATTCTGCCAATCTGCCGGGAAAGTGACATAAACAAAGCGGGCTTCTTCTGCGACTGAAAACTGTATTTTGCTATTTTTAGGAATTAAAATGAGCTCACCTGCACTGGCAGAGACTTTCCGTCCATCAATAATAATATCTAATTTGCCAGAAATAACATAGTCGATTTCATCATAATCGAGCGTCCAGTCAAATGTTGTTTCTTTCATTACCATCAATCCACAACCTAGACGAGGACTCTCTTCGAGTGAGAACAAATCCTTTGTATAAACAATATCATTGGGGTTCCCTGTATCCAAACGATCTTCTTCAGAAACAGTGATCTCTGGTAGCTTGATCGATGCAACACCGCTAGGATCCACTTGTTTTGTTGGCATCAATTGTTCAGTTACGATTTGACGAACCAAAGTTTCGATCATTTTACGATTAAACTCTGTCATATTTTCACCTCATTATTTTGTTTCTATTTCTGGTTTCCCTAACATACGATTAGCCATAAAAATCGCTACAAAAATAGCAGTTATCCCACCGACTAATTTACCGATGATCATAGGAAAAATCATTTCTTTTGCTACCCCGGCCGTAAAGCCTAGATGATCGCCTAAAACAAAAGATGCAGAAACAGCGAAAGCAATGTTGATGATTTTTCCTCTGTTATCCATATCTTTCAACATTTGGAACATTGGGATATTATTTGCTAATGTTGCCACCATACCGGCAGCAGCCACTTCATTCATCCCTAAAACTTTCCCTAATTTCATTAACGGTTTGTTAAACACTTTCGTAATCACAGCAACCAAACAAAATTCCCCAGCTAAAGTCAATGCGATGCTCCCTACGACTTCGATTCCTTCTGTAACAGGTGCAATGTCAGGAATGACTGTAATTCCCACAAGTAACTGAATCGCTCCGACAATCAAACCGATAATCGCAACGATGACAACACCTTGACCAAAAATCTGGAATCCTTTGATCATACCGTTTGGTGCCAACCATAATCCCACGATGATCAATGCAGCAACGATAATGATAGGTAGCAAGTTAGGAAGGATCATAGACATTGGCATTCCTGCGGTTAAACCACCGGCCAATAACCCGAAAGGAATGGTAATAATGGCTCTTTGTCAATAAGGACTGATGAGTTGTACAAAATCAAATCTGGGTCAGAATGAACCTCATTCTGGCTCAGATT